>JBATGO010000192.1:0-6886 GCA_049665845.1 Pseudomonadales bacterium
TACCTGCACCGTATCGAGCCGTTGCTGGTACCGGGCCTCGACGCCGAGCGCCATATCCTGCTGATTGGCAAACAGCCCTGAGCCAGGCAAACAGCCCTGAGCCAGGCAAACAGCCCTGAGCCAGGCAAACAGCCCTGAGCGGAATAAACAGCCCTGAGCCAGGTTAAGCCAGTCCCAACCCAAATATAAGCCCTGCGCGCAATTACACGCGCAGCAGCACAAACCGGGGTGACGCAGCGATTTTGCCACGCGACACAGACGCGCACCTGTGCACAAGCAAAACGATGTGAAGGTATGTAGTTGCGCACAAACTTCCGGCAAAGACGTGCGTGCCTGGCGCGCTGCAGTGTATGATAAGCGCGCAGTTTCGACGGCTGGTTCAACGCAGCGGAACAACTTGTGCTAAAGCAAGCGGTGTCTGCCAGCCCACAAACCAATCCATAAGCCGATCCACACAACATTACCCAGACCAAGCCACCAGCCACGGTGCCAGCAAACAGGCCTTTTTGATTTTGTCCCGAATTTTCGCAATCACCAACCAGAAAGGCGGCGTCGGCAAAACCACTACGTCGGTAAACCTCGCCGCCTCGCTGGCGGCGACCAGGCGGCGCGTCCTGCTCGTGGATCTCGATCCCCAGGGCAACGCAACGATGGGCTGCGGAGTCGATAAACACAATACCGAAAACACTATTTATGAAGTACTGGCGGGCGAAGCAACAGTCGCCAGTGCATTGCAGCGCGGAGTCTGCGGCGGATTCGACCTGTTACCCGCCAACGCCAACCTTACCGCGGCTGAAGTGGAGCTGTTGTCGATGGACGACCGCGAGCGCGTGCTTGACGGTGCACTTGCAATGCTCGGTGCCGATTATGATTTTATCCTGATCGACTGCCCGCCTTCACTGAATATGCTCACGCTGAATGCACTGGTCGCTGCCGACGGTGTAATTATCCCGATCCAGTGTGAGTACTATGCGCTGGAAGGATTGTCGGCGCTGATGAACACGATTGCCCGGGTCGCTGAAAGCATTAACCCGGCGATAAAAATCGAAGGCCTGCTGCGCACCATGTACGACCCGCGCAACAGCCTTACCAACGACGTATCCGACCAGTTGATGCAGCATTTTGGCGAGCGCGTTTATCGCACCGTCATTCCACGCAATGTGCGCCTAGCCGAAGCGCCCAGTCACGGCGAACCCGCGCTGGTCTATGATCCACAGTCGCGTGGCGCACAGGCCTATCTTGCTCTGGCCGGCGAATTGCTGCGCCGCGAAGATGCCAAAGCCGGTGCGCAGGCAGCGCCGCGCGGTACCGCCGGCGCGTTTGCAGCCGTAGATTAGGCATCATTCAACATTCACTCCGGAATTTAGTCAGGTCCAGCACAATGGCAGCTAAAAAAAAGGGTTTGGGCAGGGGCCTCGAAGCACTGATGGGCGGTATCGCAGCTGTACCCGTGAAAAAGCAAACGGCGGCGACCGCAAACCAGACAGCTGCTGACCTCAGCGAGGCACGCAACCAGAAGCCTGGTGTGCCCGCCGCGGGCAGCATCGACACAACAGGCCAAAGCAGTGCCGCGCAAGTGCCGGGCAGCAAAGCAGATACCAGCGTCGCAGCGAGCGCTGCAGACTCGCTCGCGAATCGCGTTCTGCAGGTTCCGGTCGAGCTCTGCCAGCGTGGCAGATACCAGCCGCGACGCGCTATCGATAGCGAGGCACTCGAAGAACTGGCGCAGTCCATCAGAAGCCAGGGTGTGATGCAGCCGGTGATCCTGCGCGAGTTGTCCGCCGCAGAACAAAAAGGTGGCGTACGTTACGAGATTGTCGCGGGTGAGCGCCGCTGGCGCGCTGCCCAGCTGGCCGGGCTCAATGAAGTGCCCGGAATTGTTCGTCAACTGGACGACGAAACAGCCAGCGCGATGGCGCTGATCGAAAACCTGCAGCGCGAAGACCTCAACCCGATGGACGAGGCCCAGGCGCTGGCGCGGCTGCAGGAAGATTTCAACCTGACCCACCAGCAGATTGCCGACCTGGTCGGCAAGTCGCGCACTGCCATTTCAAATACCCTGCGCTTGCTGAACCTGCACGAGAAAGTCCAGCAGCTGCTTGAAAATGGTGACCTGGAAATGGGTCATGCCCGCGCGCTGCTGGCGTTGCCGAAAGAGCAACATGCCGAGCTGGCACGTGACGTTGTCAATCGCAGCCTGTCGGTGCGCCAGGTAGAGGCGCTGGTACGCAGGCAGCAGGGCGCAGGCAAAAAATCCGCCAAAGGGAAATCGGCAGATGCTCCGGTGGATGCCAACACACTGCAATTGCAGAACGAGCTGTCCGACAAACTGGGCGTACCGGTACAGATCCAGCACAAGCGCAGCGGCAGCGGGCAATTATTACTCAAATACCACAGCCTCGATGAGCTCGACGGCATTCTTGAGCGCATCCACTGACGGATTAAGTCTGGCAATGGGCTGAGGCCAGCAGACGGACAGCGTCCGAGATCAGGGCAGTGACCGGGATATTGTCCGGCATAGCGGCGTTGATAGCGGCGTTGATAGCGGCCTTGATGGTGGCCTTGATAGCGTCCGGGCCGGGTACAGTTTGGGATATTGACTGCGACAGCGCCCGGAAGGCGCATGCCAGTGAGCTGCCAAAAAGAGCTGTCACAGTACCATCGCAGCACAGGCGCCTTGCGCCCGAAAAATCGATTTCTTATAATCCGCGCCGCCTCATTTGGGGGGTGGTTTGCGGTTGCGCGCCCTCGCCTGGCGACGTCGCCGCCACGTTCGACAGCGATACTCTCGCGAGCGACATGCAACACAGCAGCAAACCACCCGGCCGCAATCAATCCGGTAGTGATCGACCCGACAGTCATCGATCGCGTATTCCAGCCGCGGCGGTGCGCATGCCGGTTGTTAGCAGTGTGCTGGTACAGCTGATTGCCACACTCTGCTTGTCTCTCGCCGTCGCGATTTGCCAGCACTGGTTGTGGCCCGGCTATGTGTCAGTCTGGGCCGGCGGGGGTATCGCCGCTGCCGTCACATTATTTGGCGCCTGGCGCGGCCTTTGGCGCAGGCGTGAAACGGAGCAGGAACGCGAGCAGGAAAGTGACGCGCCGCGAATGCTGATGCAGTTGTACAGCGCGGAGCTTGGCAAGTTGCTGCTGGCGGGGTTATTGCTGGGGCTGGCATTCAAACAATTGCCACAGCTGCAGGCGCCTTGGCTGGTAGCGGGTTTTGCGCTGTCCTACCTTGCCGGTGTTGTCGGCATGGCGGCAACGGGCCTGGCTGCCGAAGCCCCGGTTGCACAGACAGCCGCGCAGCGAACAGTGGAACAAGCGTCGCAAGAAGCAATGCGGGAAACAACGCGGAAAACAACGCGGGAAACAAAGCGGGAAGCAACGCGGGAAACAAAGCAAGAAGGGTAAAACAGCGCAACGGCGCTCCGGATTTCTAACAGTTTTGGTAAGTCTGAATCTATGGCAGGCGCAAATCAAACCGCAGCGGAATATATTTCGCACCACCTGGTCAACCTGACCTTTGGCAAATTGCCGTCCGGTTACGAGCGTGTTGACGCCGACGGCCATGTGCATGTGCTCGAACAGGCGACGTGGACCATCGCGCACGGCGCAACCGAAGCGGCCGACATGGGCTTCATGGCCATTCACCTCGACACCATGGCCTGGTCGATCGCACTGGGTGTCCTGTTCTGCTGGTCCTTCGCCCGCGTCGCCAAACGTGTCACGTCAGGCGTTCCCAGTGGCTTCCAGAATTTTGTCGAGATGATCGTCGGGTTTATCGACGACAACGTCAAAAGTGTTTTTCACCACAATAATCCGTGGATTGCGCCGCTGGGCCTGACCATTTTCGTCTGGGTCTTCCTGCAAAACCTGATGGACCTCATTCCGGTCGACTTTATTCCCTGGCTCGCACTGCAGATGGGCGTCGATTATATGAAGGTCGTGCCGTCCACCGATGTCAATGCCACGGCCGGCATGGCCATCGGCGTATTCATCCTGATTCTTTACTACAGCATCAAACAAAAAGGTGTTGGCGGGTTCGCCGCTGAACTTGCTTTCCAGCCGCTGCCCAAGTGGGCGCTGCCGTTCAACCTGTTCCTCGAGCTTGTCGGCCTGATCGCGAAACCGATTTCGCTCGCACTGCGACTGTTCGGCAACCTGTATGCGGGCGAGATGGTGTTTATCCTGATTGCCGTACTGTCGAATGTTGGACTCTGGATAGTGCTGTCCTTCGGGCTGCATTTTGTGTGGGCTGTATTCCATGTTCTGGTCATCACGTTGCAGGCATTTATTTTCGCGATCCTGACGGTGGTTTACCTGGCCATGGCCTACGACCACCACTGATTACGCCCGCTTTAAAAAGAGCAATATTTTTTTGACTAACGATTTAACTTCACACTGGAGATAACGATGCAAGAAATGATCATACTCGCCGGCGCCGTGGTGCTGGGTCTGGCCGCGATTGGCGCCTCGGTTGGCGTAGGCATCCTGGGCAGTAAATTCCTGGAAGGCGCTGCACGCCAGCCCGAGCTGATTCCGATGTTGCGCACACAGTTCTTCATCATGATGGGCCTGGTCGATGCCGTACCGATGATTGGTGTAGGTATCGGTTTCTACATCCTGTTTGCACTGTAGCGAACGCCCGATTCAACGTTTGAAGCGACGTTCGAGATAAAAACGTTCAGGGCGAAAGTTGGCATTGCCTGTTGGCAGCGATGTTAGCGCCGATACAAAAACTTTCGCCGGGCACGCCAAAACAACCGGGGTATTACCGTGAACATTAACCTAACCCTTATTGCGCAGCTGATCAGCTTTGCGATTTTTGTCTGGTTCTGCCGCAAGTACATATGGCCGCCAATTATTGGTGCGATGGCAGAGCGCGAGCAGCAAATCGCGCATGGCCTGCAGGCGGCGGAGCGCGCCACTGCGGATCTTGAAGACGCCAAGGCTCAAATTGCGTTAGAGCTCGATGAGGCCAAGCAACAGGCTGCGCAAATTATCGAGCAGGCCAACAAGCGCGCCGGGCAAATTGTGGAAGACGCCAAGGGCCAGGCGGTTGCCGAAGGTGCGCGCCTGAAAGAGGCGGCCAAGTCAGATATTGAACAGGAGGTCAATCGCGCCAAGGAACAGCTGCGTTCACAGGTGTCGAAACTTGCACTGGCTGGTGCCGAGCAGGTTTTGCAGGCTTCAGTAGACGAAAACGCACACCGCGGCATTATCGACAAGCTCGCGGCAAGCCTGTAGTTGCGGCAAGCCTGTAGTTAATGTAGCGCGAAATTAGCGTAATAGAAACGGCAATCAAACAGCGAGCGATTCACTATGGCAGAACTTCGCACACTGGCGCGCCCCTACGCCAAGGCAGCATTCAGCGCGGCGACCGGCAGTGATGCACTTGCGCAGTGGGGTGACCAACTGGCAACACTCGGCGCGGTAGCAGCGCAGCCCAGGGTTGCAGCGATGATCAGCTCACCGACTATCGAAGCTGCAGAACGTGCCAGCAAACTGGCCGCACTGGTGGGCGATCTCGCCCCCGCCACACAAAATTTTCTGCAGGTGCTGGCCAAAAACAATCGCCTCGCATTGTTGCCGGCTATTGCGGAGCAGTTTGCCGAGTACCGGGCAGAGCGGGAAAAGCGCATAGCGGTCAACATCGTTTCTGCGTTTGACGTCGATGCCAGGACCAGCGACCAGCTCAGCCAGTCGCTCCGGAAAAAACTTGACCGTGACGTCGATGTAACTGTCGAGGTCAACAAGGCGCTGATAGGTGGCGTGGTCATTCGCGCCGGCGATATCGTGATCGACTCGTCTATCAAGGGCAGGCTGGCCAAACTTGCCGAAGCTTTACAGGTTTAAAAAACTTTTCGCCGAAAAGAATGCGGCTACGCAGTCGCGAAGCGCGAACCACACAGGCGAGCGCAACCCGAATTCGCAAAAAACGAAACAGCAAAGTTTGAGGAAGCAAAGACAATGCAACAGCTTAATCCCTCGGAAATAAGCGATATCATCAAGCAGCGTATCGATAACCTGGACGTGTCCAGCGAAGCGCAGAATGAAGGCACGGTGGTTTCGGTTACAGACGGCATCATCCGTATTCACGGTCTGGCCGATGCGATGTACGGCGAGATGATCGAATTCGAGGGCGGGCTGTACGGGCTTGCGCTCAACCTCGAGCGCGATTCGGTCGGCGCGGTAATCCTTGGCGACTACCTGTCGATCCGGGAAGGCCAGTCCTGTCGTTGCACCGGACGCATCCTTGAAGTACCGGTTGGCCCGGAACTGCAGGGCCGCGTGGTGGACGCACTGGGTGTACCGATTGACGGCAAGGGGCCGATTGAAGCAAAAGCAACCGACGCGATCGAAAAAGTTGCGCCAGGCGTTATCGCGCGCCAGTCGGTAGACCAGCCGGTGCAGATAGGACTTAAAGCAATCGATGCGATGGTGCCTATCGGTCGCGGCCAGCGCGAACTGATTATCGGCGACCGCCAGGTAGGGAAAACGGCGATCGCCGTTGACGCCATCATCAACCAGAAAGGCACCGGCATTAAGTGCATTTACGTGGCGATTGGCCAGAAAGCTGCTTCGGTTCGGGCCGTGGTGCGCAAGCTCGAAGAGCACGGTGCGATGGAGCACACCATTGTGGTCGCGGCCACCGCTTCTGACCCTGCAGCGATGCAGTTCCTCGCACCTTTTGCCGGGTGTACCATGGGCGAGTACTACCGCGATCGCGGCGAAGATGCGCTGATAATCTACGACGACCTGACCAAACAGGCCTGGGCGTATCGCCAGATTTCGCTGTTGCTGCGTCGCCCGCCTGGTCGTGAAGCCTACCCCGGCGATGTTTTCTACCTTCACTCACGCCTGCTGGAGCGTGCCGCGCGGG
>JBATGO010000193.1:0-12781 GCA_049665845.1 Pseudomonadales bacterium
GACCTTTAGCGTCAGCGACGATAACACGCCCGGCTTTGGCGTCTATGCCGATAACAGCGGGGGCGACTGCGGATCGATCTCTTCAATTATTATCGATCCGCAGCAGTGGGGTGTAGGCAACTTCTCGATAAACGTTAGCGAATGTCACGCCAGCGTAGCGGAACCGGGTGTCATGAGTCTGCTGGCTGTAGGCCTGCTCGGCCTTGGCCTTGCACGCAAACGTTTTGGTGAAACATCTGCAACGTAGCAGCCAGGCGGGCATGCAGGCGCATGGCGAGGACAAGAATAGCCACGAAGCAAATAATAAAAATGCAGCTTCGAAGTTGGAGAAAACGGTAGAAAGAAACCACTTGCATAATAAAAATAACAATGTCTCTTAGCTGCGTAGAATAATGATAATTGCAGCTAAAAAATATTAGGGAGTAGCTTTGCTGCTCCCTTTATTTTTATGGCAACCAGGCACAGCTTGGCCGATTGCACACAAAACCATTCAAACAACGAGATAAGCTACCAGGGCCGCAGTTATCGCAACATTCAGCGACTCGACACCATTGTGCATGGGTATGCGCAAACTTCCAGAACTTGCGCGCCGCGCGGCTTCACCGGGCCCATCGGTCTCGTTGCCAAGCACGAAAGCACAGGCGTGATCGGGTGCATAATTCAATAGCGACGCGCTTGCACTCGCCTCCAGCGTATAGATCGCAATACCAAGCTGCTGCAAAGTTTGTAAAGCACTGTTGCTGTTGTCTGCCAACAGTAGCGGACAGCGAAACAGGGCACCGGCGCTGGCCTTGACTACCAGCGGTGAGATCGATGCATTGCCTTTTTCCGGGATGATCAGGCCTGCAATGCCTGCGGCGGCTGCGCTGCGAATAATCATACCGAGATTCTGCGGGTTATGTATGCCATCGCAAAGCAGGTAACGCGAATCCCTGCTCGCGTCGACTTTGCTATCAAGTTCATCAATCCAGCGTAGCGACGGTAGAGCGATATCTGCTGCAACACCCTGGTCCTGTTTGGCATTGCGCGAAATTCTCGCCAGCGCTGGCTTATCGTGAAACTCGGTCGCGATCGCGCGTGCGTTCGCGAGCGCAATAATTTTTTCAAGTATTTCAGCAGGTCGATTGCTGCTGGCGAGGTGCAGGCGGCGGATTTCCAGTGAGCAGTCGTTGAGGGCTTCAAGTACGGGCTTGCGGCCGTAAATCGTCAGCAGTTTGCGCATTTCCCGCTTGCGTGCAATATATTCGGGCCTATCGGTCGATTGCGACACCTCGAATCAGCCAGCGCTGTGCTGGTCCAGCCATACCCTGAACTGCTCGGCAGGCATCGGCTTGGCGATGAAAAATCCCTGCGCGTAATCGCAGTCCATTTCAGCGAGTCGATCCATGGTGCGCTGGTCTTCGACGCCTTCGGCGACAACACTGAGGCCGAGGCTGTGGGCAAGTTCGATCACCAGTTTAACGATGCTTCGGCTCGCCGTATCATCGAGCAGGCCCGCTATAAATGCGCGGTCTATTTTCAGTTCATCGGCAGGCAAGTGCTTGAAATAAGCGAGCGATGAATAGCCGGTGCCGAAATCGTCGATTGCTATCCGTACGCCCAGCGCACGCAATTTGCTTAGGTGATTGAATGCCTCTTCCTTGTCGCGAATCAGCGCATCTTCTGTAATCTCCAGCGTGAGCAGTGCCGGCGGCACCTTCCACAGCGAAAACGCTTCTCGCAGGATTGCGTAGAGTTCGCGCGTGCTCACCGAAGCAGGAGGCACATTGACACTGAGACTCACCGTATTGCCACTCGCCTGCAATTCGCTGATTTTTTTCAGCGCGGTATTGACCAGCCAGCGGATAAGTTCGACTTCGGAGCCCAGGTGCTCAATTAGCGGCAAGGTGGTATGCGGTGCGATAATACCGTGTTCGGCTGTTTCCCAGCGGATCAGGGCTTCGGCGCTAAGCCCGCCGGCGTTAACGACGCCGGTTTTGTCGTTCTCACCGCTGGCACGCAGCGGTACCTTCGGTTGGTAGTAAAGCGTGAGGTTATCGTCGCGCATTGCAGTGTGCAAATCGTTGAGTAGCTGCCATTTGAGCTGGTCAACCTCGGCCTGTTCATTTTTGCCGAGCAATTGATAGGGCTGGTTTTGTTGTTTGGCGCGCTGTAACGCGGTTTCAGCATCGTAGAGCAACTTTAGCGGATCCTGGTGTGCATCGTAGTTGTACGCAAGCCCGCAATTCACGGTGATTTTTAGCGTGTGGTGGTTCCAATCGAACACTCGCTTGAATTCGTCTATCAGCTGTTCTACGCCAAGCACCGCAAAGCCCGGACTTTTCAGATCCTGCAGCACTACCGCGAACTCATCGTTGCCGAGATAAAAACGTGTGAAGGCAGGTTGTGGCAGAGCCGCCAGCCTGCGATCAATTTCCTGCAGTACAGCATTGCCGCAGTCTTCGCCGAAACTGCGGTTGAGTTCGCGAAACTCGCGAATATCCAACAGCACCAGACCCACCTGGCGGTGCGGAGGGTCCGATGCGAGGCCACCTGTAATGCACTCAAGCAGTGCCGCTCGCGCGCTTTGCATGCCCACTGCTGCCGTTGGCACGCTATTATTTTCTGGCGGTTGCATGGTCGATCAATGCCTGCCTTGTTTCGGTTTGATGGCCTGACCCGGATGTGTAATGGTGCCGGTCCTTGCCTGCTTGGTCTGCATTAAACAGCTGCTGTGATTGTACCGCCAGAACGGCCTGCCGCGCCGCATTATGTAAATTGCCAGGCTGTCTTTTCCCGGCCAGCTGTATAAACCGCATTTGATTTACGGACCTGATCCACTGCGCTACGCCAGTGCGACACTAAGCTGCGGTCTCGCTCTGCAGTTGGTGAATCAGTAATCGGTTTATCGGGCAATCCATAGACAGTTGTGCGGCGAGCTTTACGACATGGATATTCATGGCCTCAAGCTCGAGTGGCCTGCGCGCCATGAAGTCGCGCAGCATTGAGGATTGATTGGCAGCCGTTGCCCTCGCGATGCCGCAGGCACTGGCAAGTACATCAAAAGCCGGCACGTCTCGTGAGGTACCTGCGTCTGCAGTGTACGCATTGGCAATTTTGCCAGGCTCGCTCACCAGTACATTGTAAACATCTTGCAGCTCATTGCAGAGTTCGAGAAAGCGCGCATAGTAAAGCGGGTTGTCGAGTAGTTCGCCGTTGCGGCAGCGAAATAATGCAGTGAGCGGATTAATCGCACAGTTGACCATGGCCTTTTGCAATACGGCAATTTTGATGTTGCTAGCGTACTCGCAAGCGAGCGGCAATGTCTCCGGAAACGGCAGCAAGCGCGACAACTCGAGCGCGCCACCGTGTATGCCAGCAGGTGGACCGCCTTGCGGGTACGGGCCAACGCGAGTCAGCCCGCGACCGGTGTGCAGGACCTGCGCAGGCCGCTCAAGCAGCGCGCCCTCCGAGCTCGTGGCAGCATAATATTGCCGGCGATTTTTTTGGCCGGGTTGCAAACCGCCAAGTAGCGCCAGGTATTTTTCGTGGAAACCCAGACCGTTGCAGAGCGTGACAACACAGGCATCCTCACTCAGCAAATCAAGAATTGTGCGCAAAGCACCGACAGCATCATAGGCCTTGGTCGTCACCAGCAGTCGCGCAATTGACACGCCCGCCTTGCGCATCGCAGCGGGACAAGTAGCTGTTACGGTAAACGCCTGCTCAGTGCTCGGCGCAAAAATGCTGCGATAACGCAATGTAAGCTGCTTGCCTTGGGACGGGGCGGGTAGCCTGTCCCTGCCTGCCAGCACAACGTCAGCGCCAGCAGCAGCTAGCATGCTGGCCCAGAGACAGCCAAGCGCTCCAGGCCCGAGAATAAACCAGCGAGGTTCTGCCATTGAAGGATTTTGCAACGCGTTTCTCCTGCCAAATTCAAGCTGCAAGCGGTTTGCCCGGACAGCTGCGCGGCGCACGACGATAGAGTATATTGGTGTGCCCGTGAATTACACCCGCAACAGTACAGGGTTCCATTTATGCCATCGTTTGACGCCGTATCCGAAGTCGATATCCACCAGGCCGCCAATGCCGTCGACCAGGCCAGTCGGGTCATCGCCAATCGTTTTGACTTCAAAGGTGTCGATGCCGGTTTCGAACGCGAGGAGCGGAATATAACCTTGAGCGCAGAGGCAGAATTCCAGATCCAGCAAATGCTCGACGTCCTGCAAGGTACCCTGCATAAATGCGGTATCGATATCTCCTGCATTGATTACGGAGATGTGCAGGCGTCGGGCAAGCAGTGCAAACAGACAATCAGGTTACGCCACGGTATCGACAGCGATACCTGCAAAAAAATCGTCAAACTGATCAAGGCAGAAAAGTTCAAGGTACAGGCACAGATACAGGGTGAACAGGTTCGCGTCACCGGCAAAAAACGTGATGACTTGCAGGCAGTCATGGCGTTTTTGCGCGAACAAAAACTCGGCATGCCGCTGCAATTTGGCAACTTCAGGGATTGAAACAGGGCTTTGAAACAGAATCCAAAATAGCAGCTGATACGCCTGGTAAAAAAAAGCAGGCCAGCATCATACTGCGAAGGTAGCCTGCCCAAGCCAACAGTACAACAAGACAGGGTAGCGAGTCGCACTGTATCCGGGCAGGCAACAAACTGTGCACACACTGCGGCATCGACCTGCCGGACACCCGAAGTATACGCGGAGAAATTATGCAGGATCAGCGCAAGCGCGCGTGTTTTTCAGTGTTTTACAATAGCGCCGGTTTTACAAATGCGCGTAATCGCAGCATGGCTTGCAATCCCCTTACGGCAGCCTAGCGGCATAGCAAAGCATGGTCCTGAAGCAACGTTGAAAACTCCCGAACAATCCGGCTCCACAGGGCAAAAAGTTGCGTCGCGTATTGTCAACGCGCTGGGACGCAGCGCATTAGATTGTCATCGTTTGCTGCTATGGGTCCAGGGTGATGCCGCGTCCTGTGCCGGGGCAGCGCAGATTATATTGCGCAGCTTGCCAGGCCGCGACAGGCACAACGCAGGCAGGCATGGCGCAGACGGGCACAAAGCTGACAGGCCGAAAAGAGAAACGCGCGCAGACAGCACGCACTTTTGCTGGGTTGGCGGTATGCCTTCAAAGCATGGCGATGGTGCTGGAAATTCTGCAGCGAACGTGAAAAACACATTGGCGCTACACACGTTGGCGCTAAACACATTGGCGCTGGAAGAGAGCTCACACAGCCCGGCGGCGCCGCGCGTGGAAATGATCTGCAGCGAGCGAGATGCGCAGCGCCTGCTTGGCAGTGAAACGCGTGCAGTCGTGTTCAATGCGCATGCCGGTTTCGACCCGAACCTGTTTGCGGCCTGCGCCGGCACACTGGCCGGCGGCGGTATCCTGCTGCTGCTTACACCCGAAGCCAGCGCCTGGCCGACAGCGATAATCGCTGACGACTACCTTGCGCGTATGCTGCCTGGGCTCGGCGCATTCAGTGCTGCCGCACCTTCATACTCCTGTTTTATCGAGCGTACGGCAACCGTGCTCGGCCAAGCGGCCAGTCGCAATGAGTTGCTTGCTGTGGCTGCGAGCGATATTCAAGCGCATTGTTTTGCCGCCAGCCAGCCAGCACACGCGCAAACTCACAGCGCGGCAAGCGGCTGCGCAGCCGCCTGGCGACAAGTGGCGGGCGCCGCTGAATCTGGCGGTAGCTGCGCCTTGCAACCCAGCGCCGGGCAGCGTGCACTGGTGGCGGCAGCGCTTGAACTCAGCGCGGTCCCACACGGTAGCGTGCTGCTCACCGCCGAGCGCGGTCGCGGCAAGACCACTGCGCTCGGTTTCGCGCTGCAACAAATACTGACTGTCTCTGCTGCTGCGCCACACTGGCCACAACGGGCGTTGCTGGTAGCACCAAACCGCAGCAACATCGCACCGTTGTACGAGGTGCTAAGCGCACTGGCGTTTCCGGTCGACGATACACGTCTGCGGTATTGCCCGCCGGATATCGCCTTGCTGGCGCAGCATGACGCCAGCGAGGCAGCTGGCAATACACTGCTGGTCATTGATGAGGCAGCGGCACTGGCGCTGCCGCTTTTACTTGCGCTGCGGGTGCGCTACCCGCGGCAGTTGCTGGCGACCACCAGCGGCGGCTATGAGGGTAGCGGCAGCGGGTTTGCGCTGCGCTTCGCCAATAACTTCGCGCAATCACGTGAAGCGGGCGAATATCGCCGACACATTCAGCTTGAGCAACCGATGCGCTGGGCCTGTGATGATCCGCTGGAGCGGATTACGGCAAGGCTTCTGTGCATGCAATCAACAGCTGCAATAGCAAAAAAATCTTGCGCGAAGGTCACCACTGCTGCGAAAGAACCAGGGGCCTGCACAGCATCAAATACAATCGCTCCGGTGAACAAAGTGTGCGCGACAATTCAGGTGGAAAGTGTCAGCGCGCGGGAACTTGTGCAGCAGGAAGCACTGCTGCAGGAAACTTTTGCTTTGCTCGCTGAAGCGCACTACCAAACCGAACCGCGCGACCTGCGCCTGCTGCTCGATGCGCCTTACACCAGGCTTTGGCTGGCGCGTCGCGGTGTCGAGGTCGCCGGCGCGTTGCTGGCCATCGAAGAGGGTGAGATACCAGTGGACTGCGAACTGGTACCCGATATTCTTGCCGGCAGGCGTCGCCCCCGCGGTAACCTGGCTGCGCAGCGACTCGCAGCACTGACTGGTGAGTCACAGTGGTTGCATGTGCGAAGTTTACGTGTTGTACGCATTGTTGTGGCCGCACCGCTGCGCAGGCGCGGTATAGCGACGATGTTGCATAGCCACGTGCGCGAGCAGCTGCGCGCGACGCACGCCTACCTGAGCAGCAGTTTTGGTTTTCGTGCGGATCTTGCACGCTACTGGCAGGTACAGCATGCAGCGCCTTTGCATATCGGCATGCGGCTCGACAAGGCCAGCGGGGCGAGAAGTCTGCTCGTTGCCGAAGCCCTCAGTGATGCAATGCGAGCACCACTGCGGCGTGCAGCTAGCGCGCTGGCAAGCGACCTGGAGTTCCTGCTGCCGCGTTTTTTTCCTGAAATGAGCGACGCTGACAAACGCGCGCTGCGAGCGTATTGTGCGTTACCTGCCGCGGGCGACGGCGCTGTTACAGCATCCGCAGCACAGCAGCACCTTCAACAGGGGCATTGTCAACAAGAGCACGACCAAAAAAAACGCCTGGCACGATTTTGCGCGGGCGAGTTGGGCCTGGCAAATGTATTGCCGACGATAGCCACTGCCCTGCAGCGAGATTGCAGCGTGCTTCCAGCGCAGGAGCGGCAGCGGCTTGCGCACTGTGTGGCACTGGCGCCGGACTGGGCCGCCGTTGCGCACGCGCTGGATTGCAGTGGCAAGCGCGAAATAGAAAATATGATTCGCAAAAGTTGTGCTGTGCTTGCAGGTTGTCGGGGCTAGGCGTCGCACGAAGTTCGCGAGGCTTGCGGTCAAGGCCATACCGTGTGCGCTGCGCGCAGAGCAGGCGAATGCCCAGTCCGCAGGCAATAGTGCCCCTGACAGCGGCGCTCAAGCGGGCGTTTATCGCTTATAATTTCGCCCCCGTAGCGAGCGATTCTTTTGTGCAGCAAGAGCAGTTATCCGATTAAAGGAGCCACCAACCGTGCTAGAACAGTACCGTCAACATGAAGCCGAGCGTGCCGCGCAGGGCATACCCGCCAAACCGTTGTCCGCCGCGCAGGTCGCCGCATTGGTAGAACTGTTGCAGGCGCCGCCGCCTGGTGAAGAGCAGACCCTGGTCGACCTGTTATCCAACCGTGTGCCACCCGGCGTCGATGAGGCGGCCTATGTAAAGGCTGGGTTTCTTTCTGCCGTGGCCAGGGGCGAGCAGGACTGCGCGCTGATCAGCCGTGAGCAGGCGCTGGAGATGCTGGGCAGAATGCTCGGCGGTTACAACATTGCAACCATGGTCGAATTACTCGACGATGAAGAGCTTGCGGCGCAGGCTGCTGAAGAACTGAAAGGCACGCTGCTGATGTTCGATGCCTTTCACGACGTTGCCGACAGGGCCAAGGGCGGCAACAAGCACGCCCAGTCCGTGATGCAATCGTGGGCCGACGGGGAATGGTTCAGCTCGCGCGACAAAGTACCCGAGTCCATCAAGCTCACCGTGTTCAAGGTAACCGGAGAGACCAACACCGATGATTTGTCACCCGCACCGGATGCCTGGAGTCGCCCGGATATTCCGCTGCACGCGCTGGCGATGTACAAAATGGCGCGCGAAGGTTTGACGCCAGACGTACCCGGCGAAATCGGGCCACTCAAAACGATCGAAGCACTGAAAAAGAAGGGCCACCCCATTACACTGGTCGGCGACGTGGTCGGTACCGGTTCGTCGCGCAAGTCCGCGACCAACTCGGTGCTGTGGTATTTCGGCGAGGATATCGAAGGGGTACCGAACAAGCGCAGCGGCAGTGTCTGTATCGGCTCCAAGGTTGCGCCGATATTTTTCAACACCATGGAAGACGCTGGCGCACTGGTATTTGAAGCGCCAGTCGATGAACTCAACATGGGCGACGTGATCGAGGTGCGCCCCTACGAGGGCAGGATACTCGACGAAAATGGCAAGCTGCTGTCCGAGTTTGAATTGCGCTCGCAAGTATTGCTCGACGAAGTGCAGGCCGGTGGCCGTATCAACCTCATTATCGGGCGCGGGCTGACGACGCGCGCGCGCGAAGCACTCGGCCTGCCTGCCAGCGACCTGTTCCGCAAGCCCGAAGAACCCGAATCCTCCAACGCTGGTTTCACGCTGGCGCAGAAGATGGTCGGCCGTGCCTGTGGGCTGCCTGAAGGGCAGGGTGTGCGCCCCGGCACCTATTGCGAACCGCACATGACTACGGTGGGTTCGCAGGACACCACCGGCCCGATGACCCGCGACGAATTACAGGACCTCGCTTGCCTTGGTTTCTCTGCCGACCTGGTTATGCAGTCGTTTTGCCACACCGCGGCCTATCCCAAGCCGGTCGATATCGAGACCCAGCACTCGTTGCCGGACTTCATCATGACCCGCGGCGGTGTTTCGCTGAAACCGAAAGACGGCATCATTCATTCATGGATGAACCGCATGTTGCTGCCCGACACAGTAGGTACCGGCGGCGACTCGCACACGCGCTTCCCGATGGGCATTTCCTTTCCGGCGGGTTCCGGGCTGGTCGCTTTCGCCGCAGCCACTGGCGTGATGCCGCTGGATATGCCCGAATCGGTGCTGGTGCGCTTCAAAGGCAAAATGCAGCCGGGTGTGACCTTGCGCGACCTGGTGCACGCCATTCCGCTCTATGCGATCAAGGCTGGCCTGCTTACAGTAGAAAAGAAAGGCAAGAAAAATATTTTCTCAGGCCGCGTGCTGGAAATCGAGGGGCTGGAAGACCTCACTGTCGAGCAGGCTTTTGAACTGTCTGACGCCTCCGCCGAACGCTCGGCCGCAGGTTGTACGATAAAGCTGTCCAAAGAAACCATTGCAGAATACCTGCGTTCGAATATCACCATGCTGCGCTGGATGATCTCTGAAAACTATGGCGATGTGCGCACGCTCGAGCGTCGCGCTCTGAAAATGGAAGAATGGCTGGCCGACCCGCAATTGCTCGAAGCAGACCGGGATGCCGAATACGAGGCGACGATTGAAATCGACCTCGCTGAAATTGTCGAACCGATCGTCTGTGCGCCGAATGATCCCGACGACGCGCGTACGCTCTCGGAAGTTGCAGGCGACAAGGTCGACGAAGTATTTATCGGTTCCTGCATGACCAACATCGGTCATTTTCGAGCTGCCGGTGAGATGCTGAGGCAGCACAAGGGCAAGGTTGCAACGCGCCTGTGGGTTGTGCCGCCAACGCGCATGGACGAGCGGCAGTTGATCGAGGAGGGCTACTACAGCGTTTTTGGATCCGTTAACGCGCGCACCGAAGTGCCCGGTTGTTCGCTGTGCATGGGTAACCAGGCGCGGGTAGAAGATGGCGCCACGGTACTTTCTACCTCAACAAGGAATTTCCCGAATCGGCTCGGCAACGGTGCCAATGTTTATCTCACGTCGGCCGAGCTTGCTTCAGTGGGTGCGATCCTGGGCAAGATCCCGACGCGCGATGAGTATATGCAATACGCCAAACAGATCGACGCGATGTCCGGCGAAATCTTCCGCTACATGAACTTCGACCAGATGGATTTCTATACGAAGGGCGCAGAAGCGGGCAAGCGTATTGCCGCAGTGGAAATTCGCGAAGTCGGCGCGTTGTGATTTATTCCCGCGCATAAAAAAGGCGGCTCATGTAGCCGCCTTTTTTATGTCTGTTGCTCATCGCGCAATCGGCGTTATAAAAATAACGCGCTAGCATATCTGATTGAGCAATTCGGGCCGGGTTTGAATCATCAGCTTGAATTTATGCTTGCTGATCCGCTCGACCACGCAGCGCTCGCTGGCAACCACCGTGGCTGCACGGCGCTTGCCGGTCAGCGCAGCGATCGCACCAAAATATTGTCCCACCTCGATAGTTGCCACCACGTCGCCGGCCCGAATCACTTTGGCCGTACCTGAAACCAGCTTGCAGGCAAACTGGCTGTCTTCGCCGTGGGAAAGAATTTGTTCGCCGGTTTCGTACATGTACAGGTCAGCATCGTAATTGACCTGCGCCTTTAAGTCTTCGCAATGCGTTTCCATGTTGAGCCCCCTTGTAATGCGTCTTTGCGCCTTAAACCAGCCTAGACGAATCGCAGGTGGGGATACTTGCGGTTGATCATTGCGCGCACAAATGTAGCGAAAAATACGGCAAATTGCGGCCGTTTTCCTGTGCAGAAATTTCCGGGGCGTATGCGACAGGCGCTTTTCCCGTTGTCCGGGCCGGATTTGCCATGACGCTTCGCGGCTGTGTGCCGATCGCCCTGAGGGATGCCCGAATCAAGACCCCGGCGCCGCGATTTACGCACGTTAGTATCGGCTTTTCCCAAAGCATCAGCGATTGGCCTGAAACTGACCAGCGCGGCCGCGGAAAAAAGATTATTCACAGCACTACTTTGATGCAGTTCAGTAGCTTAATTTGGTGCACAAATGTTTCAGTGTTGAAATATATCGTGTAAGCCATTGATTTATAGTTAGATAAATGCGATCAAAAATCACTCAATCCGGCCAAGTCCCTGTGTTTACGCGTGCTTTGGCGTAATTAGCGCACCTTCTCCACACAGTTATCCACAGAATTTGTGGATACCTCAGCGGTGGAAAACTCCTCCTGGCGATGTCAAGAGGCTGGCGCGAAATAATGCGGTAATTTCAACGCGACGCGGGCCCGGAATATCGTTGTCCCGGGCCACAGTCGCCGGTAATGATTTTGCTATGATGGCGACCGTTTGATTGCGCGGCATAAAGCAAGACCAGCCAAAATAGCTGCACAATGACGCTTTTAGAAACGAACTGCTCGTTACAGGCGAAATGTGCATCAATTGCGAAACAACAATAAGCTGCAACGATACTGCAAACCCACAGTGACCCGCCCACGCCATGCAAATGCTCGTCTCCAAAGTTCATACCATGTTACAGATGCAGGACGCGATGAACCGGAAGGTTCACGAAGACTGGATCACGCAGCATTTCGCCTGGTATCGCGCAGTTTGGATTGAATGCGGCGAACTGATTGACCACTACGGCTATAAATGGTGGAAAAAACAGCAGCCGGAAATGGATCAGGTGGTGCTGGAAGTTGTCGACATCTGGCACTTCGGCATGAGCGCCTTGTTTGTTCCGGGCCAGTCTACAGAAAAACTGGCCGAATCAATTGCAGCGAGTATCAGGGCGCACCAGCGCAAGCAGACCGATGTGCTGGCAGCAACCGATGTGCTGGCAGCAACCGAAGCGCTGGCGGCCGACTGCCTGCAGCGCAAATCCTTTTCTGTAGCGCAGTTTATGCCGTTGCTGGATGCGGTTGGGCTTGACGTCGACGCACTGTACCTGAGCTATGTCGGCAAAAATGTGCTGAATTTTTTTCGCCAGGACAACGGCTACAAGGACGGCAGCTATCGCAAGGTCTGGGAGGGTCGCGAAGACAATGAACACCTGACCGAAATCCTGGCCCAGCTTGACAGCGGTAGCGGCGAGTTGCGTGACGAGCTTTACCGGGCACTGTCGCTGCGCTACCAGCGCGCGCTGCACAGTGCCTGATCGCGCGTGACCAGAAGCAAATGAACAACACCATTAAATCCGGAAGCCTGCGCGCGGCGCTGCTTGCCTGCCATTTGCCTGCCTACGAATGCAGCGTGGCTGAGCTGGGCGCCGACCTTGCGCTGCTCGAAACGGCGGATGGCCTGCACATCCGCCTTGCGCTGGGCGTACCGCTCTCGACGCAGCGGGAGCCTTGCGAGGCTGCCCTGCAGCGCGTTCTTGACCAGGCTGGTATCACCGTAGCGAGCATTGAATTGCACAGCGCGATTCCTGTGCGCGACCGCAGTGCTGCGACACATTCGCTGCAGGCTGTGCGGCACATCATTGCTGTCGCCTCCGGCAAGGGCGGGGTTGGCAAATCGGCGACTGCGCTGAATATCGCGCTGGCGCTGCGCCGGGAAGGTGCGCGGGTCGGACTGCTCGATGCGGATATCTACGGGCCCAGCCAGCCGGGTATGCTCGGCGTGCCGGCCGGTCAAAAACCCGAGGTTCACGAAGAAAAATATTTCCTGCCGATTGTCGCGCAGGGTATTGCGACCATGTCGATGGGCTATCTGGCGTCGGAAAAAACCCCGATGGTCTGGCGCGGCCCGATGGCCAGTGG
>JBATGO010000194.1:0-5769 GCA_049665845.1 Pseudomonadales bacterium
CGTCCAGTGAGCTTGAAGAGTTCAAGAAGCTGGGGCGTGAGAACCGGGAACTCAAGCAATCCAGGTCGCCACCTGGCCTGGCGCCGTGTTCGTCGCTTTCTGTCGTTGTAGTGTTCTCCCGGCGCATCGTTGGCTGGCGCGCCACGACATCGCTAAAGCGCAGTCCATGGTGCAACGTCGATGAGATCGAGTATGCGACACTCGTATGGGTAGAGTGCTTAACTTCCGTCGCCTGCTCGCACCCATTGGTGATATAGCGACAGCAGAATACGAGGCAATGCATGACGAGAACAGATACCAGGCGATGACTGCCTGACTCAAAACAAAAACCTTCCGAAAACCCGGGATGATTCAAACCCTGTTAGATCTTCATTCAGTCAGGAGAAAAAACAGCTGGTGTCATCCAGGTGGATACCTGGAGTAAGAATTCCAGAAAATAAAAAGGGCTGCAATCTGCAACCCTTTGATTTGGCTCCGCCTGCTGGGCTCGAACCAGCGACCCAATGATTAACAGTCATTTGCTCTACCAACTGAGCTAAGGCGGAATATTCGTTTGCGCAGGGCCTGGATGCTGCTGCAACCCGTTGAATTATAGCCCATAAACCTTCGCGCGGGCGCGCATATTAAGGGCGTAAAGTGGCTGCGTCAAGGGCGAGGAGCGCAATCGGCTCTGCCTGAAACTGTGTCATTTCCTCGATTCGCGGCACCCAATTGACACCCCGCCAGTTGGCCCCGGATCCATACGCGTGCCAATCGCGTAAAGCAGGGGTTTATTGGCGTTGGCCAGCGCGTTACCATCGCCGGTTTGCCAAATCTTTCTCCGTAACCTGGTTTTGCATTCATGTCCAACCTGTTTGAGGTCGTCTCTCCCTACCAGCCTGCCGGTGACCAGCCCAAGGCTATTGCCGATTTGGTGAAGGGTGTGAAGGCAGGTCTGGCAGGCCAGATATTGCTGGGGGTGACGGGTTCGGGCAAAACCTACAGCATCGCCAATGTCGTGGCGGAGCTGCAGCGGCCGACCATCGTGATGGCGCACAACAAAACGCTGGCCGCGCAGCTCTACGGCGAGTTCAAGGAGTTCTTCCCGAACAATGCGGTGGAATACTTCGTTAGTTACTACGATTACTACCAGCCCGAGGCCTATGTGGCTTCCAGCGACACTTTTATCGAAAAGGATTCGGCGGTGAACGAGCATATCGAGCAGATGCGTTTGTCGGCAACTAAGGCCCTGCTGGAGCGTCCCGATGCATTGGTGGTAGCAACGGTTTCTGCGATTTACGGTTTGGGTGATCCGGAAGCCTATTTGAAGATGGTGCTGCATCTGCGCCTTGGCGATAAGTACCATCAGAAAGATATCCTGGAGCGTCTCACCGAGCTGCAGTACACACGCAACGATATCGATTTTTCGCGCGGTACCTATCGCGTGCGTGGCGATGTGATTGATATTTTCCCGGCCGAGAGCGAGCGCGATGCAATTCGCCTGGATATGTTCGACGACGAGCTCGAGCAAATCAACCTGTTCGACCCGCTCACCGGTGAGGTGAAGGCAAAGCTGCCGCGATTTACGATCTATCCGAAGTCACACTATGTTACGCCGCGCGGCAATATGCTGAAAGCGGTCGACGCGATAGAAATAGAACTTAAAGAGCGCCTTGAACAGCTTCGCGAGCAGAACAAGCTGGTGGAAGAGCAGCGCCTGGCGCAGCGCACCCGCTATGACCTTGAGCTGATTCGCGAACTGGGTTTTTGTACGGGTATCGAAAACTATTCGAGACACCTGTCCGGCCGTAAGCCAGGCGAGCCGCCGCCAACCCTGGTCGATTACCTGCCGCACAATGCACTGGTGGTAATCGACGAATCGCATGTAACCATTCCGCAGATCGGTGCAATGTACAAGGGTGACCGTTCGCGCAAGGAAACCCTGGTGCAGTACGGATTCCGTCTGCCTTCCGCGCTGGACAATCGCCCGTTGAAATTTGATGAGTGGGAGTCGCTGGCGGGGCAGTGCATTTATGTGTCAGCAACACCGGGCCGCTACGAGAAAGAAAAGACGAGTACTGTTGTTGAGCAGTTGGTGCGTCCAACCGGTTTGGTCGACCCAGAGGTAGAGGTGCGCCCGGCGCGCACCCAGGTTGATGACCTGCTCTCCGAAATTGGCAAGCGTGCAGCGGTGGGCGAGCGGGTATTGGTGACTACGCTGACCAAGCGCATGGCTGAGGACCTCACCGAGTACCTCGACGAACACGGTGTGCGGGTGCGTTACCTGCATAGCGATATCGACACGGTTGAGCGGGTAGAGATTATTCGCGACCTGCGTTTGGGCCACTTTGATGTGCTGGTCGGCATTAACCTGCTGCGCGAGGGGCTGGATATGCCCGAGGTGTCGCTGGTAGCGATTCTGGATGCCGACAAGGAGGGTTTCCTGCGCTCGGAGACATCATTGATACAGACTATCGGCCGCGCAGCGCGCAACCTGCACGGCAGGGCGATTCTGTATGCCGATAAGATTACCGGTTCGATGCAGCGTGCGCTGGACGAAACAGATCGCCGCCGTGAAGTACAACGCGCTTATAACGTCGAGCACAGTATTGAGCCGGCCGGCATCTTCAAGAATGTGCAGGATATCCTCGAAGGGGCGCGCATGGTGCCGGGCAGGGGTCGCCAGCAGCGCGGTCGGGGCAGCAAGGTGGCCGAGCAGAAACTGGCCGATTATGCAGACACTGTGCACGATATGTCGCCCAAGGCATTGGCGCGGAAAATAAAGGAACTGGAGCAGCAGATGCACCAGCATGCGCGCGATCTGGAGTTCGAGGAGGCGGCGCAGGTGCGCGACCAGCTTGCGCAGATAAAGCAACAGGCATTTGTTGGCTAGCCGGTATTTGCGATGCTCTGCGACGGCAGTATAATGCGCCTCGCAACACAACCGTAGCTCAGTTGGTTAGAGCACCACCTTGACATGGTGGGGGTCGGTGGGTCGAATCCACTCGGTTGTACCAATATTAAAAAGCCCACCTCGAGTGGGCTTTTTTTTGGCTTGAAATTGGGGTCAGTGTAAAAATTATTTTTTAACCAAATCCAGAATTGTTCAAAAAATGATTTTTACACTGACCCCAATTACTCTATTGGCCGCTGGCGAGCGGTAGCTCGTTCAGCACGCCGATCATGTTATTTGACTGATGCAGCGTAAGCAGATTGCGGTCCTGTCGATCATCAACAATCAGGTGCCGGATCTGGGCTTCACCTTCGAGGAACTCAGGCACATCTTCGTGGCGCATTGGTTTGCTGATCAGATAGCCCTGGATCTGGTCGCAGCTCAAGTCCTGCAGGAAGCGCAGGTGCTCAGTAGATTCGACACCTTCAGCCACAATGCTGAGGCCCAGGCTGTGGCTCATTGCAACGATGGCGCTAACGATTGCTGCATCGTTTGCGTTTTCAAGAAAGCTGGCAATAAACGAGCGATCAATCTTGACGCGCTGGAGCGGAAACTGCTGTAAATACCGTAGTGAAGAATATCCGACGCCAAAGTCATCCATGGTTATCGCCATACCGGCATCAGCGAGGTGCTCGATAATATCTGATGCCAGATCAACATTCTGTATCATCGCGGTTTCTGTTATTTCCAGCTCGACAGCGTTGTTTGGAATTTCACATTCAGCTACTATTTGCAGAATATCTTTCGCCAAATGCCGGTTGCGGAATTCGACTGGCGAAATATTTACCGCGATCGACAGGTTTTTGTATCCCATTTCTTGCCAGCACTTTGTTTGCAAGCAGGCTGTTTTTAATACCCAGCGACCGATATCTTCGATTATTCCGGATTGCTCGGCAATCGGAATAAATTCATCCGGCATAACCATGCCAAGTTTTGGATGCATCCATCGAATCAGCGCTTCCATGCCCGCGATATTGCCATTCTTGATATCCACTTTCGGCTGGTAATAAAGCACCAGTTCATTGCGCTCAATCGCCCGATGCAATTCTGACTCCATGTGCATCTGTTTGATCAGTCGCTCGTTAATATCGACATCATAAAACTTGAAGTTGCTGGTATGGGAATCCTTGAGCGCCTCGCGCATTGCGCTGCTTGCATGCGCTATCAGGTCATTCGGCGTGTTTCCGTCTTCCGGCGCCACGCTGATACCGATATGCACATCGAGAAAGAATTCCATACACTCTGCTTCAATCGGTGCTTCAAATACCGAGAATATGCGGTGCAGAATGTTGGAAATAATTTCGCTTTTTTCGAGATCGTTCAGCACGATGATCAGCTCATCGTTATTTACCCGCGCGATATTGAACAGTAGTTCGTTTTCCTGTTTTGCGACTACGATGGTGTCTGTATCTCTCAGGGTGTCCTGCAGTCTTTCAACTACCGCGCCAATAAACTTTTCGCTGACCCTGTAACCCAGCGTGTCGTTAACTTTTTGCAGTGAGCCGATATTCATTGCCATCACAGCAACCTGCTTTTTCTGTCTTTCGCCATGCTTCAGGGCCTGGTCAATGCGATCGACAATCAATGCCCGATTCTGGGGTAGCGAGCTGCCTATTTCACTAATGCCCTCATGCTGTTCTGCGTAATTTTTTCTGGCTCGCGCTTTGTTCCTATTTTCGGTGGAACGCTGAGTTGAAGCTGAGGCGGACTGATCGCTGGTATCGGGTGCAGAGCTGCTATCGACAAGCTGCGATTCCGCCATTTTCATGGCGGCGTCCAGAATCGATATCGTATTCTCATCGCAGGGCCATACTGCGACCTGGTCGCGCCCGTTTTGCTTGGAGTGGTAAAGCGCCTTATCTGCTTCATCAACGAGCGCAGAAGGGTCGCATGCACCATTTGCTATAAACGATACGCCAAAGCTTGAGGTTATTTTGAGCGTATTGTTTTCATCTAGGTTATCCAGCTCCGAGACCGCCACCCTAATTCTTTCAGCGATCGCCGTTGCAATAACAATATCGGTATTCGGCATGACGATGCAAAATTCTTCACCGCCGTATCGGCCGACGAGGTCGTTGGTTCTGGAATGCGACAACAGTACCTTGCCCAGCATTTTGATAACTTTGTCGCCGGTGGCATGCCCGAAGTCGTCGTTTACACGCTTGAAATGGTCGATGTCGACCATAATACAGCAGAGTTCGCCTTCGCTCGCTTTTGCCTCGGCGAAGAGCAGATCGAATCCCTGGAACAGGGATCGCCTGTTCAGGGTATTGGTAAGTGGATCTCGCGTGGCAAGAAAATGCAGCTCTTCATTCTGCCTGCTGATTTCCTGCTGGATTTTTTGCAGCTTGCTATTGGTCTGCTCGAGTTCCTCGTTTTTCCTTTCCATATCGGTAATATCATCAAAGGTAACCAGCACGCCCCTGATTTTATTTTCCGAAGCAAGCACCGGCGAGGCGTTGATTGCGAATGTCAGCATCTCCTTGCGGGAAGTCTGCAGCTTTACAGTAATGCCCTCAGGCAGCGTCTGGCCCTCCAGCACGCTTAACCACGGCAGCCGGATATTGTTATATACGCCAGCGCTCACGGTCCAGTCGAGATCGCTAGAGGATTTTCCAAGCAGGCTGGCTTTGTTGAGACCGGTTTTTTTCGCAAATGAGTCATTGCTGAAGACGATATAGCCATTGGTATCGATGATCAGCAATCCCTCAGCGAGTGTGTCTAGCGCCGCGCTTACGCGCTCTGGTATAACAGCGTCGGGGTTCAGTTCCTGCAGGGCTCTTTTCAGGAAGAGCAGGTATGCGAGGAAGCCTGCCGGTATCATGTAAAGAATTACC
>JBATGO010000195.1:0-6878 GCA_049665845.1 Pseudomonadales bacterium
GCCGGGGTATTTACCTACAACAACGACATCGACCGCGACGAAAGCTACCGCGGGGAACTGACCGTTGGCGGTGGGCCGCCATCCGCTTTCGCGTGGATTTTCGACCCCGATTTTGCAACAACCAGCAAGCGAAGCCAGCGCAGTATTTACCTGGGCGCCACACAGTCGCTTACGCAGCGACTCAGCCTCGACGGCGCACTGTACTGGGACCGTTACACCAACACTGACACGATCAGCGGCGAACAGTGGCTAAGCAGTAAACTGAATCCGCGCCTGGGGTTGGTCTATAGACCCTATGCGCGCCATACTTTCAGGTTGGCCTCGTATCGCTACCTTTTTTCGCTGGTACCAGGCCGTATCGACGCGGTTGATATCGCAGGACTGGACATCTATCGCGGCAGCTCGCCGGGCAGCCTTACCACCGACCATCGCCTTGCCTACGAATACGATTGGCCGACCGGCTTCCTGCAAGTCGAAGGCTTTGTTTCCGATGTGCGGGATGAGCAGCGCTCGCGCGACTCAAGCAACTTACTTCTGCGCAACATTATCAATACTGAACGCGATGGCGTTGGCATTACCCTGAACCAGCTCGCTGCAAAATCAATGGGGCTGGTAGCGGAATATGAATACCTGGATATTGCCGACAACCAGCAAAACATCAATAACCGGCGCGAGGAGCAGGCGCGCGCGGCCCTGACGTGGATTAATGGCTTTGGCATTACGCTCGGTGCAGAAGCACTGTATCGCCACCTGCGTTTTGCAAATCGTCCGGCTGACCAAGACTATTTTTTATTTAACGCGTTCATGGAATTTGAATTTCCCCGCAATTTGGGCAAACTGTCGCTGCAAGGCAATAACCTTGGCGACGAAAACATCAACTGGGTCACCGATGCCTTTGTTATCGACGGGCGCATTCCCGAGCGCAACTGGATCGCAACGCTGGAGCTCTATTTCTAGCTGTCGCATCGCTGCGCAAGCGAAACCACAACACGGCTTTCATCGCAGGCTGAATAATTGAACGAATCATCAGTGAAAAATAGTAAACCCAGCATGCGTATGCTCGGCGCGGCTGCGTTACTCTGCACTTTATTTTCACTTACGCAATGGGGGCTGCAACTCGACAACCTGGTTTACGACACACTTGAACTCGGCCTCGGCGAGCCCGTTTCGGCCGACGACATCGTGGTGATCGGCATTGACGAACCATCATTCCAGCAACTGGAACTGCAGTGGCCCTGGCCGAGGCGCATCCATGCGCGACTGCTTAAAACATTGGCCAAAGAGGGCGCGAGCGTCGTTGCTTTCGACCTGTTATTCCCGGAGCGCTCAAACGAGCAGGACGACGAGATATTCGCCGCCGCGATAAAAGGCGCTATGCCTGTGGTGGTAGGTACTGATTTCAAGAAAATCATTCGACCCGAATACACAATCAAGACGCCGATACCGCCTATCGATACGCTCGTCGTTGCTGGCGCCGTAGTCGGGCACGTAAGTATTCCCGCGGACAGGGATAGTTTCGTCAGGCGTATCCAGCCCGTTGTTGAAAAAACTCCGTCGCTGGCGGTGGCAGCCAAACAATTGTTTGCGCAGGGCTTCTGCTGTGACCTGACCGCCTATCCCGCTCAAATACTTATAGACTTCACCGGCGGGCTTCCGGCTATTAAACAGGTTTCCTACTCCCAGGCACTCAATGCGGCAACTGACCTTCCCCCCGGCCTGTTCAAGGACAAGCTGGTTCTGGTCGGGGTCACATCAATCAGCGCCTCGCTGCCGGATCGCCAGCATACCGACCATTACGCGACACCGCTATCACGGAGCGAAAGCGGTTATACCGCTGGTGTGCTGATCCATGCTTTTATCGCAGCGAGCCTGCTGGAGCAGTCGTGGAACAATCCGGTACCCAAAGTACCGTGCGCGATCATGGGCCTGGTCGCGGCGCTGCTGTTTGCACGCTTTGGGGTTGCCAATGAATTGCGATATACCATGCTCAAAGGGGTACTGCTGCTTGGCGTCATCATCACTATTGCCATTTACCTTTTTGTCGCGCACCGCTGGTATGCAACCCTGGTACCGCTGACATTACCCACGCTGCTGTTAATGCTGGTCTCGCCTTACCATAATTTTCTCATCGAGCGCAGGCGCAAACAGGAAATACGCAAGGCATTCAGCTCCTACGTGAATGAATCGATCGTAAAGCAAATTGAAAATGATCCCGACGCGCTGAAACTTGGGGGCAAACAGGTTGACGGCACTGTACTGTTTATGGATATGGTTGGGTTCAGCACCCTTACCGAAAAGGAATCACCGGAAACGATGATTACATTCATCAATGAATTTCTCTCGGATATGATCGAGATCGGCATGCGCCATGGCGGTACCGTCGAGCGGTTCCTCGGCGACGCCATCATGCTCATCTGGGGAGCACCTGTTGAAATTGATGATCACGCCGAACGCGCCTGCACCACCGCTATTGAAATGCACCAGCGCATAGTCGAGATAGCCCGCCATACGCGCGAGCGCTATGGCTTCGACGTGGGCGCGCGTATCGGCATAAACGGTGGCAGTATGACGGCAGGAAACATCGGCGGAAAAAATCGCTTTGCCTACACGGTACTTGGCGACTGCGTGAATCTGGCCGCGCGTTTCGAGGCCGCAAACAAAAAATATGGCTCTACGATTATTGTTGGTAAAGATACTATTGAGCGACTGCGCGAACGTAATAATGATGGCTTGTTCGAATATCGACTGATGGATGTCACCCGCGTAAAAGGCCGTGAAAAACCGGAAGAACTGTACGAATTACTGGGCCTTGTTGAAAGCCTGCCGAAAGATTCGCCGGCGAGGCAGGCCCAATTGCTTTATGGCAGTGGTCTGCAGCTTTTACTCGAGAATCGGGCAGCAGACGCCCTCTCGATGTTCGAAAAAGCTGCAGGTCATAGCCCGCTGGCAGGTGTAGAGTTAATGCAGCAACGTTGCAGGCAGTTGTTGGCATCACCGCTGCCCGCTGAAAGAGAGGTCGTATTCGATATTTCGGGCTAGCGAGCATGGTTAAACAAGCGCTCTTAACATTTAGTTTTTATCGAAACCTGCAAAAAAATCCAGAATATAGTCACTAAGTGTCAATTGCTTGAGATCAGTGAGTTCGCCGGCATCCAGGTATACCAGGTCGCATGGCGCGCAAAAATCGAGATGCACGTGTGCCTGCTCTGAATCAGCGATGCGTTCCATGGCGCATTCGCAGGATGGACATTCGACTCCGGGAATTCTGTTGTGTACGCGCCCCACCCTGACATCACCTGTATCTACCACCACCTCGGAAAGCCATTGCTGCCGTAATGCTTCGAGGCCCTCTCTTGGTAGCATCAATCCTCTGCAACTGTCGCACTGGTAATACCTGGTGAGCTGGGCATATTTGCGCTCAACCATGTTCGCCTTGCATTTCGGGCAGCGATAAACCTGTTCGCTCATAAATACCTCCTCCGTCCCATTCATTATCCGTTGCATTGAACTCTGCAACTGATGCGTGAATTGCCAGATTTCGATTTTCGAAAAACTAATCGCTTATCGCAAAACTGTCTTGAGCGTCTGCGTAGTCAGCGAGAGCCGCTCAATTGCCATGGTCAATGCATATTGTTGAAACATCGCAACCAAATGGGGGTTTTCCTGCTGCATGCGGTCAAGGGCTGAACGCTTCAATACATAAACACGGCCTGGCCTGTCTGCCACAACCGTGGCTGTGCGCGGAATACCAAGATAAAACCCTATCTCTCCGTAAATGGTTCCGGCGTTTGTACGGCGAACACGCAGCCGATTGCCCAACTCATCATTAACATAGGCCGAGGCACTCGTGTCGTCGAGAAGAAATAACTCCAGAGACTTGTCTCCCTGCCTGGTCAGGACTTCCTCTGCCTCCACATTGCGCTCCTCGAGATAGCTGACGAAACGGTCATGCATCTCTTTGCTTTCAGACATTAACTTGCGCAGAAAACCCAGCTGAGCGACATCCTTTTCACTTTCTTCAAGAAAGCGCTCCTCTACCCATTCAAGCGCAATATCAAAATCCGGCATAAAGTCGATGTACGCCGCTTTATCAGGGTCAAAGCCGCTGCTGACAAGCGGAGCGCGCACTGCCTCCTTCACACCTGCAACCAGAAAATGGATTTGCCGTAGCGTCACAAGCTGGGAAATACGTTCAAAATTCAGGCCCGCTGAAGCATCGGCGCCGCTGACATGCGTAAAATCCGCTACGATGTACCTCACAGCAGAATCCTTTTCCTTCAACATGCTTTTGATACGGGTATATATACTGCTGGCCGTGCCGAAGAACAGGTAGCCCTGCAGCCCAATCACGAGTACTTCTCCGCTATGTTCGCGTAACACCTGCTGCTCGGTGCGACTCCTCTCCACGTTGCTGCGGAAAGTAGAGCCATCACCGGCAAACCGCATCACGTCGCTTTGACTGTATTTGACGACAAAGAGAATAAGTGAAGCGAGCAAACCGACCAGGACTCCCTGCAGAAAACCAAAAAAAGAAGCAGTTAGTAATATAGTGGGAATGACAAGGTACTCTGGCAACGAGTACTGTCCCTTGGCTTCAACCAGCCACTGGTAGAGAAACCCTGCACCCATATTGAGCAGCAGACCGCCGATAACGACGCGCGGCAGATAGCCCAGCAATTCAATGCCAAAGTAAAATATAACTGCACAGAACAGTGCTGCAAGTACGCCGAGCGCACGACTCTTCGGCGCTCCCATTTCTGTCGCCAGCGCTGTCATACTCAGTGACGGAAAGGTCGCCATTCCGCCGGCAACACCATTGATCATATTGCTTAGTCCCGCGACTTTCAGCTCCTTATTGACATCATAGTCCTCCCTGGCAAGCAAGCTGAGCCCACCCAGCGTCAGCAGCAGCGACATGACACTGAGCAGCACGATAACGGCGAGCGAACCAACACCCGGCACCAGGGATTGCCATTCAAATTTATCGACCATGGTAGAAACTACGGGATTGAATAGCCCAACATCGTTACTTTCAAACGGACCTATAAGCCAACCGTTTTCGGCAAGATAATCGAGCGAATTGCCAAGCAGATAATGAACCAGGTAAAACAGCGCAAGTGCAATGACTGTTACCACAGGCACCAGCAAAGAGCCCGGAACCCGACCACGTAAGGCGAACAGTGCTGCGGCAATACCCAGCGTTGCAACCACCGGCGCCCAATGATCAACCAGCAATGGTTCGATTTCGGCAAAGGAATCCAGCGACAAACCGGAAATAACCCGCAATGCCCCCAGCACAAGCAACCATCCAGCGGCAGCAAAATAACCACCCATCACTGAATAGGGCAGGTATTCGATAATCGCGCCGGCACGCAAACCACCAATCAAAGCCAGCGCCAGGCCCGATGCGGTGGTTGCGACACAAATTGATACGGCAACGATCAAGATTTTCTCGGAGGCACTTATATCAGCAGGCAGTGCAACTACAATGGCCGCAACCATGGCAGCATAGATAGGCGCTGTATCATCATCCGGCTGGAAAACGACCCGGCGTGCGCCGCTTGCCAAACTCGCAATCAGGCCAACAAATACCGCACCCGCAACAATCATTGCTATGCCGCGGGGAAGCTCTGTGGCAAGTTCGCCAGCAAAAATAATTGCCGCAAATGCAACACACATCATAACGACAATTGCCGCGGCAAACGCTGACGAAAAGATCAGCGATGAAATTTCGCCCGGAGTAAGACGCGATGGCGGCATAAGAAATACGACTGGATGATTGAGCGACTGCCAGAACACGGCTTGCGCCTGTTTACAAAGCGGCGTTAGCTAAGTCCGCCATTAGCGCTCTGGATACAAAATGCTATAGCGTGTTGCGCGATCGAATTTATTCAACACTTCAACATTTGGGCTGGAGTCAGTGTCAATGCCGCCGCGATGGAATTAAAATATTGCGTTTCCAATACACCCATCCTGCCATCCGAATGGAACACGTCGACCATGGCATGCAGGATTCTCTGTCGTTGCTCGACTGAAAGCTTTTTACTCGCCTTGGCCACATATTTTTGAATCGGTGCGGTATCGTAGAGCTCAGTCTCACCAGCGAGCTTGATTTCCGCAAAGCTGTATTCCCGGTTCAGCAACTTTTCCAGAATCTGCTTGACCCGCTCCACCTCAACACTCTCAATATTCAAATCAGCACGGGTTGCTCCGGAAAGAACCATGAACAAGGTTTCTGCGAAGAGATCCTGTTGTTTTTCTTCAGACAGCTGGCCGCCGCCAAACAGCGCCTGAATCAACCCAAACATCGATGAAGCCACTGGCATATCCCCGCTTGCAAATAAATTTGCTTGAATTTTAATTGGGCTTTCAAAAAAACCCTGCTCAGGAGTTGCCGATTGTAGCCAGCCAAACCGAAAAACGCCATGACCAGAAGCCCCCCGGATTTAATCGGAGGTCTCAACCAGCAAGGCAAACCGGGCCAGGCTTGGAATCCTGAGACCTTTACCAACTCTCTCCAGCAAGCCCAGCTCAACCAGTCGGCTGATTTCCCTGGTGACAGCCTCCCGTGTGGTCGCAACCCGGCTCGCGATTTCGCTGTGCTTGGGAAATTGCTCCAATAACACCGTATCACCAACTGGCTGGGCCTTGCGCGCCAGTTCGAGAATACGCTTCTGAACCCGACTCTGTACCTTAAGCACCGAAAATTCGTAAACGCGCTGTGTAAGTACGCGCACCTCGGCGATTAACTGGTGCATCAGTTTGCAATTTATATTTGCATCGCTATTGACCAGGGCCCTGAAATCAGCACCGCGCATTCTCAGCAAAGTAGTATCTTTAGTGGCTACAACATCGGCAGCACGCGGGCTGCCATCGAG
>JBATGO010000196.1:0-1939 GCA_049665845.1 Pseudomonadales bacterium
GGTTATGGCTCTGAAACGTCCATGTGGGGGGGCGAGTTTTTCCTGATCCATGAGACCGCGATCTCACGGTTTGCGCAGCTCTCTGAACTGGCACTACCGGGTGGCGATGTGGCCATGCGCGAGCCGCGGCGCATGGCACTGGCCGCACTATGGCCGCTTTATGGGAACAAAATCTTCAACGTGCTGGACAGCATCTGGCAACAAACATTATTCAGCGAGCAGGAACAGAAGCTCTTAACGCCGTTGCTAAGTAGATCCAGGATAACAACCAGGGCAGCGGGCCGCTGGTTTGATGCGATTGCCTGTTTGCTGCGCATATCGACACACAATCGATTCGAAGCCGATGCTGCAATGCAGTTACAATATATTGCCGAGCAAGCCATGACCGAACCGGCTTATACATGCGAAGAAACGTATGCGATAGAAATCAATCGTGGCGAGACAGCATGGATAGTGGATTTTTCTGCTGTAGTTGAACAGATATTATCGGACAACAGCGCACTGCCGATAAAAGCAATGCGCTTTCACAACAGCCTGGCCGCGGCCGTTGCCAGATTGGCAGATATAGCGAACGTCAAGGTTGTGAGCTTGTCCGGCGGCTGCTTTCAAAACCGCTTGCTGCTCGATTTATGCCGACAGCAACTGGAGCGAAAACATATTCGCTGCTACTGGCCTGAAAAAATACCGGTCAATGATGGCGGTATCGCGGCCGGCCAGATTCTCGCAGGTTCGCTGCGCAAGGCCAGCTGCACACATAACACTGAAAGCGAACGGGTACCGATATGTGTCTAGCACTACCGGGCAAGCTTATTGAAATCACCCGGGGCGCGGATGGCGGTGCCACCGGTATCGTAAACTACGGCGCCCTGAAAAAAAGCGTCGACTTAAGCTTCGTGCCAGAAGCGTGTATAAATCAATACGTGCTGGTTCACGCGGGGTTCGCAATATCTGTACTCGATGAAGACGAAGCGCAGGCATCACTTGATGCATTCAGGGAGCTCGATGAACAGAACCGTACACAATAAGGATTGTTGGCCATGAAGTACGCCGACGAATTTCGTGATGCTGCTGCAGTCCGCAATGCGATCGATTCGATTAAAGACATTGCCACCGGGTCATGGAATATCATGGAGATCTGTGGTGGACAGACGCATTCGATTATGCGTTATGGCCTGCACGAACTGCTCCCCGAAAATATTAACCTGTTACACGGGCCCGGCTGCCCGGTATGTGTAACGCCTGCGGAAAAAATTGACCAGGCGATTGCAATCGCCATGCAGGAAAATACGGTGCTATGTTCGTATGGCGACATGCTGCGGGTGCCGGGAAACAGTCGAAGCCTGCTCGACTGCAAAGCCCTGGGCGCAGACGTCAGGGTTATCTATTCCCCGCTGGAACCCGTGGATATTGCAATTGGCGAGCCTGAAAAAGAAATTGTCCTGTTTGCAATCGGCTTTGAAACCACAGCACCCGGTAATGCGGCCGCAATTCGGCAGGCGAAATTAAAACACGTCGAAAACTTTAGCGCGCTGGTGAGCCAGGTCACTGTACCGGCAGCAATCGATGCCCTGCTTGGCAATAATGATTTCGAAATAGACGGCTTTTTGGCCGCCGGTCACGTTTGTACGATCATGGGTTTCCATCAATCTCATTGGCTGGCCGCGAAATACCAGGTGCCAATTGTCATCACCGGTTTTGAGCCGCTCGATATATTGGCTGGTATCGAAAAGTGTGTGCTGCAGCTGGAATCGGGCCGGCACAGCGTCGAAAATGCCTATGCGCGCTATGTGACAGAAAAGGGAAACCAGCCCGCGCAAGACATATTACAAGAAGTGTTTCAGCAGGTTGATCAAACCTGGCGGGGGATTGGTGTTATGCCAGGTAGCGGTTTAAGCCTCAATAAAAACTACCAACACTTTGATGCGGCGCAGCGTTTTTC
>JBATGO010000197.1:0-2052 GCA_049665845.1 Pseudomonadales bacterium
CCTTAAAGCGACTGCTGCCCTGGCACTTATCGCAGGCGTTTCGCTTGCCAATGCCGTTGCTGCTGCCGACAACATAGCGCCTGACTTTACGCTGAAAAGCAATAGTGGCAAGAATCTAAGGCTGGCCGAACAGCGCGGCGACGTGGTATTGCTGAATTTCTGGGCTTCCTGGTGTGGACCCTGTCGCCAGGAAATGCCGCACCTGAATGAATTGCAGGCGCGCTATGAACCACTGGGCCTGAAAGTTTACGGCGTGAACGTGGACGAGAGCAGCAGCGAAGCACAGCGCGCAATAAAATCGCTGCAAATCGCCTTTCCGGTGCTTTTCGACAACAGCAATACCGTTGCCAAACTGTTCGATATCGACGCCATGCCCACAACGGTAATCATCGACAAGAACGGCAACATGCGCTACCTGCACCGCGGTTACCAGGCAGGCTACGAAAAGGCCTACGAAGAACAGGTCGCCGGCCTGATTCGCGAATAGGCAAACCCAAGGATTGCAAAAGGTAGACACCATGCCCGCAAAAAAAAACCTTATCGCCCTGCTAACCTTTGCTGCACTTTTCTTGCAGGGTTGCAGCGTGCAACCCTGGGTAAAACCCTATGAGCGCGCACGGCTGGCCAGCGACCTGATGCAGTACGACCGCGACCAGGTCAGTGATTCCTACATGCACCACGTAAGGCAGAGTCGTGAAGGTGCGCGTGGCGCAGAAGGTGCCGGCGGAGGTGGTTGTGGCTGCAACTAGCCGGATATTCAGCATGCTGTCGCGGCCGTTTGCAGTTTCACTCGCCTGCACATTGCTAGCTATAAGCGTGCAGGCCGCAGTGCTGCCTGAAGAACGCAGCGATGTCATGTACCACCGCTACGATGGCGGCGGTATGGTGATCGACGGCCCGTCAGTGCTGGTGCGCAAAAATTTTGCCGACAAGGTTTCGCTGGCAGCAAATTATTATGTCGATAACGTCAGCAGCGCGTCTATCGACGTAATCACCATAAAGGGCGCAAGTAAATATTCCGAGAAGCGCACCGAGATATCCGGGGATGTTACGTTTCTGCAGGACGACATGGTGTTCAACTTCGGCTATACGGACAGCAGCGAAAATGATTACGAGGCCAAGAGCTATCGCTTTGACATGAGCCACAGTTTTTTTGGCGACATGACTACAGTCAACGCCGGCTTCTCGTTGGGTGATGATGATATCAGCAGCGCAGAAGATGCCAATTTTGCAGCGAGCCTCGACAGGAGACAGTACCGCGCAGGCATCGCACAGGTACTGAGTAAAAGCCTGATCATCAACCTGAATTATGAAGGCATTATCGACGAAGGCTATTTGCAGAATCCCTATCGAAAAATCCTCGTTACCACGCTCGACAAGCCACCACCGGGCGAGCACCCGCCGGTACCCGGGCTCTATACACGCGAAGCAGAACGCTACCCGAGCACCCGCAACAGCGATGCGCTGTCACTGAAACTGGCCTACTACCTTCCCTGGCAGGGAGCCATCAAGTCGCGGCTGGGTTATTACAGTGATAGCTGGGGTATAGATGGATACAGCGTGGAACTGGATTACTCGCACAAGCTCTACGAGCGCTGGGTGCTGGATTTCAGGCTGCGCCATTACCAGCAGAGCGACGCCGACTTTTATGCCAACCTGTTTTACAACGATACGGTTACGCAAAACTTTGCTGCGCGGGACAAGGAACTGAGTGAGTACAGCAGCCATTCTGTAGGCCTGGGTGCGAGCTACGAAAATAAACTGAATGGCCCCTTCGACCGCTACCGTGCCAATATCCAGTTTGAATATATGTATTTCGACTATGAAAACTTCCGTGAGGTCACCCCGGCAACCGAGGGCCTGAGTGGCGTCGATAATGAACCGTTGTATAACTTCGATGCCTATGCGTTGCGGGTGTTCTTCACCTTATTCTATTAACCAGGTCGACCTCTCCCGGCACTAGCTGAGTGGTACGAGAGCGGTGGTGGGGCTGCGTCCTTTCATGACCGTCGGCAGCATGGATGCTGCCGTCGAGCGTACACGGATGTATTT
>JBATGO010000198.1:0-4272 GCA_049665845.1 Pseudomonadales bacterium
AGCATTTCGCGCACCTCGCGCTGGTAAAGACCTATAACAGCAACCAGCAGGTTCCCGATTCCGCCGGTACCGCGACGGCCTTGCACAGCGGTGTCAAAACCCGCGCGGGGCTGATCGGCCTGGGGCCGCAGGTGCAGCGCGGCGATTGCAGTGCCTCGCATCGCAGCCAGCTCGATTCGCTGCTCGATCTCGCCGAAGATCACGGCCTGGCGACCGGCATTGTCACCACCACCGCTGTCACGCATGCAACGCCGGCCACGCTGTACGCACACGCCGCCGAGCGCGACTGGCAGAGCAGCGCCGACCTGCCGTTTACCGCGATGCTGATCGGTTGCAAGGATATTGCGCGGCAACTGGTCGATTATGATCGCGGCGATGGTATCGATGTCGTGCTCGGTGGCGGGCGCGCAGCATTCCTCAGTGTCGATCGCGGTGGCAATCGAGCGGGCTTTGGTATCGATTTGCTGCGCGAGTGGCAACAGCGCGGCGAGCGGCGTGTGCTGGGCAGTGCTGCGGAGCTTGCCGCGCTGCAAGCGAGCGAACAACAGGTGCTGGGGCTGTTCGCAGATTCACACTTGTCCTTTGTCGCCGAGCGAACCGGCAACAGCGGCGAGCCCGATCTGGCGACCATGACCGCGCGTGCAATTGAGCTGTTGCAACAGCGCGGCGACGGTTTTTTCCTGATGGTCGAGGGCGGTCGCATCGACCACGGACACCACGCGGGCAGGGCGGGTTACGCGTTGCTGGAAACCCAGGCGTTTGATGCCGCCGTAGCCCGCGCCCTGTCGATGGTCGATCTCGACACTACCTTGCTTGTGGTCACCGCTGATCATTCGCACACGCTTACCATCAGCGGGTATCCGACCAGGGGCAATCCTATTCTTGGCCTGGTGGTCGCTAACGACGCACGCGGTGAGCCGCAAACTGCGCCGACCCTGGCTGCCGACGGTTTGCCGTACAGCACGCTGGGATACCAGAACGGGCCCGGTGCTGTGCGCGGCAGGCGCGCTGTGCCTGAGGCTGGCATCAAGGCGGTGCAGCAGGCGCTGGTACCAACCCAGTTGGGTGCTCACGACAACGCAGCTGCGGTGCTGTTCGAGACACATGCGGGCGAAGACGTCGCGCTGTACGCGCAGGGCGCCGGTGCGGCCCTGTTCAAAGGGGTGCTCGAGCAGGAGCAGGTGTTTCACCACATAGTTGAAGCGTTAGGCTGGGATCAGGGCGTCGTTAGCGAAGGAGTATCCGGAGACGTTGCAAACGGCAGCGAAGGTTCAGCGCCCGTGCCAGGCGTTGGCGAGAAAGTCTCGAATTCCTCCAGCAGTGGCCGGTCGCCGTAGCGAATATACGCGCCCAGCGCGCGCTGTAATTGTTGCTGGCGCATGAACGCGTAGCGCTGCCGGGTCAAGCCCGTAATCTGCATTTCCTCTTTCAGAATAATCGGGCGGATAAACACCATCAGGTTGCTTTTCTTTTTGCTGTCGGAATAGGAGCGAAACAGCCTGCCCAGGAATGGGATCTTGCCGAGGATTGGCACCGATGTCTGGTTGGTTACCCGGTCCTCGCGAATCAGGCCGCCGAGCACCAGCACCTGGCCGTCGCGCACCAGTGCGCTGGTCTTGATTTCGGCCTTGTCGGTGATCAGGTCAACCGCGCCACCGGTGGTGTTGGCCGAAACGTTTTCGGTGGTCTGCTCAATTTCCAGCGTTACCGAATCACCCTGGTTGATACGCGGCGTCACTTTCAGTTCTATACCGACGTCCTGCCGCTCTACAGTCTGGAACGGGTTGGTTACGGTTGAGCCCGACGAAGTCGCACTGCCGGTAATGAAAGGCACGTTTTGCCCGACCAGCAGGCTCGCTTCCTCGTTGTCGAGCGCAACAATGGTCGGCGTAGACAGGATGTTGGACTTGTTGCGCGTAGAAATCGCTTGCAGCGCGCCGATCAGGTTGCCGTCCTTGAGGTAGCCAAAGCTCAGGCCGGAATTGGTGATCAGCCCGGCAGCCAGTTCATCGGATGTCAGCCCGTCGTCGTCGGCCAGCGCAGCGCCAAGCAGCGATGCCGGGTTGGCGGCAGAGGTTGGCGTGTTTACCGCGGCGACTGCGCCATCAGGGTTGTCCGCATAGATTTCCGATGCACCCCAGACCACGCCAAAGTCGTCGCCGGCGTCGCCGGAAACCTGTACCAGAACCGCTTCAATCAATACCTGGGCGCGCTGAATATCGAGTTGATCGATGATTGATTTGATGTTGGCCATCAACGAGGGTGGCGCGGAGATGACCAGCGCGTTGTTGGTTTCACTCGATTCGATACTGAAGCTCTTGGTGTTCTCTGTTTTACTTTCCTTGAGCATGCTATCGCCCACGCTCTTGAGAATCGGCACGATTTCCTCGGCCTCTATATAGTTCAGGTAAACAACCTGTGTGTTGCCGTTGCCATCCAGCTGGGTATCGAGCCTCGCGATCAGTTTCTTGATCTGGTCGCGTTTCTTTTTATTGCCGGTAATGAGTATTGAGTTGGAACGCTTGTCGACCGCGAAATCGAGTTGCTCCTGCGGGTTTGTGCCGCCTGGCTGGCCCGCACCGGCGCCACCGTCCAGCGCTTTGACTACGGCTTTCAGGATCTCCACGATATCGTCGGCGGAGGCGTGCACGATGGGCACGATTTCAAGATCGATCTCGCCCTCTTTGCGGTCGAGGATGGCGATGATCTGGTTGATTTTTTCGAGGCTGCGCGCGCTGTCGGCGACGATCAGCGAGTTGGTAGGCACATAGGCCGCGAGGTGGGCCGACGCCGGAATCAACGGTTTCAGGGTTTGCACAAAATCGTTGGCTTCGGTGTGCTGCAGGCTGATGATCGACGTGACAATTTCGCCCTGGCGATTCTCGTTACCGGCGAAGGGAATATTGGATGCTTTTGCCTCAGCATCAGGAATGACCTGGATCGCGCCGTCGGATTCCACCGCCGCAAAGCCGTTCAGCGCCAGCACGGTCAGAAACAGTTCATACGCTTCATCGGCACTCACTGCGCGCGACGAGATGACCGTCACGGTGCCGCGTACGCTGCGATGCACGATCATGTTCTTTTGCGTGCGATCGGCTATCCACTGGATGAAGCCGCGAATATCGGCTTCGCGCATATTCATGGTGAAGCGGCCAGCGGGCGCAGTGCTATTCGCGCCAGCCGGGCCGGCTTGTGCGGGCGCTGCATCGATCCGTGCGCCATCACTGTTAACGCGCAGGGCCGGGTTTTTCGCCGCGTCTGTGGCAGCTTGTGCCTGCGCCGCTGCAACGTGCAACAGTAGTAGTGCATACACTGCAAGCGCGAGAAAGCGGTGGAGTACCGGGGAAAGATTAATCATCTGGATTGGGGGCGCCCGCTGCGCAAATTTTTTTCATGAGCCGTTGCATAGCATAATGTCTTTTAGTCCTGGTACTACCTGCGACCGCGCAATTCGCGGATCCGCTCGCGAATAGCTTCGCGACGCTCGCTTGCCTCGCGTGTTTCCTGGCTCATTTCGCCACCCGCGCTGCCAGCCGCGCTTTCATAGCGACGCTCACCGATGCCACTGGTATCAATCTCTTCCGGGAAATACAGCGTTTCCAGCAAGCCATTGCGGGCCAGCACCACGCGGTCGGCGTAGATGGCCCTCAAGGTAGCCTCGCCGGGTAATTGGTCGCCAATTGCATAGTGATTCGCAACCTTCCGGTCGTCTTCGATAATTGCACCGGCTGCTTCGCTGTCGTTGGCGGCGAAAGCGCCGCGCAGCACCAGTTCCAGCTTGGTCTCAGGCAGCTGTTCGACGTCAATAGTCGGTTCTGCCTCGGCCAACCCGAAGAAGTTGCGCTCGGTGATCGAGCCGGGGTTTACGCGCTGTGCTACCGGTTCGCGCAACTGCAGCAGCGCGCCGATTTCAGGTTCCCTGAACAGCGCCAGCAGCAAAATCCCCAGGCTCATCAGTGTGACCAGGCCAGCACCTGCAAGCAGCGCTGTACCTGCCAGCAGCATCGGGTTGCGCGTCAGGTTGTTAAAATCGTAGGTCATCGCCTTACTGGGTGGTCAATGGGAGGGCACTGCACAGCAGATAGCCGGTCTAAATCAGCGCGGTTAATATTAACTGGCCTGAGTTCGACGGCGCAGCCAGCATCGCGGCTGTAAGCAAAGTATAGACAGCGGCCCTGTTGAGAGGTTTGGATACTTGGCAAAAAGCGAGCGAAAGTCAATATATTCCAGCTAGTTATGGCACAATCTTTATTGTGCTTTGCAATCTGCGGC
>JBATGO010000199.1:0-5832 GCA_049665845.1 Pseudomonadales bacterium
CAATGTGCGCGTGCCGGCCAGCAACATGCTGCTCGGCGAAGGGCGCGGTTTTGAAATCGCGCAGGGCAGGCTCGGGCCGGGTCGCATTCACCACTGCATGCGTTGCATCGGCGTCGCGACACGTTCATTTGAAGAAATGTGCCACAGGGCAGAGCGGCGTTTTACCTTCGGAAAAAAACTCAGCGAACACCAGTCGGTGCGCGAGGATATCGCCAAGTCGGCCTGTGAAATTGAACAGGCGCGGCTGTTAACGTTGCGCGCCGCTGCCAAGGTCGACGACGGCGGCGCCAAGGCGGCACAGGATTTGATCGCAATGATCAAGATTGTCGCGCCGAGTATGACACTGAAGGTGATCGATCGCGCCATGCAGATTCACGGCGGTGCTGGCGTTTGCCAGGATTTCCAGCTCGCGCGTCGCTATGCGGGCGTGCGTACGCTGCGCCTGGCGGACGGCCCGGACCAGGTGCACATGATGCAGCTTGGGCGCAACCTGGCGCGCCGCGTCGGTCACCCCGAGCAGCAGTAAACTGCTTCGCGAAAGCTTTTTGCACGGAGAAATATCTTGGGCACAGATTTATTTGATTTGAAGGGCAAAATCGCACTGGTCAGCGGTGCGAGCCGTGGTATTGGCGAGTCGGTCGCGAAACTGCTGGCGGAGCAGGGTGCGCATGTGATTGTCTCGAGCCGGAAAATTGAAGGCTGCGAAGCGGTGGCTGCCGCGATTCGCGATGCAGGTGGCAGCGCCGAGGCCCACGCCTGCAACGTGGGTAGTATGGAAGATATCGAGGCGATCATGGCGCAGGTGCAAAACGCGCATGGTCGCATCGATATCCTGGTTAATAACGGCGCAACCAATCCCTACTTCGGGCACATACTCGATACCGATCTGGGCGCATTCCAGAAAACCGTCGACGTCAATATACGCGGCTACTTTTTTATGTCGATAGCGGCGGGCAGGATGATGCGTGAGCAGGGTGGCGGCGTTATTGTCAATACCGCGTCGATCAACGGCCTGACCCCGGGTGAGGGGCAGGGCATTTACTCGATTACCAAAGCGGCAGTGATCAACATGACCAAGGCCTTTGCCAGGGAATGTGGGCCTCTGGGCATTCGCTGCAACGCGCTGCTACCGGGCATTACCAAAACAAAATTTGCAGGCGCCCTGTTCACGACCGATGGCCTGTACGAAAAGCTGATGGCGCAGATTCCGATGCAACGGCATGCTGAGCCCGACGAGATGGCCGGTACTGTCCTGTACCTTGTGTCCGACGCCAGCAGTTATACCAATGGAGAGTGCATCGTCGTCGATGGCGGTTACACGGCATAGCGAAACCGGCATAGCGAAACCGAATAGTTACGCCGCGCTCTATCAACAGTTAAACGAGCTAAAAGAGCAAGCAATGAAAGCACTGGTCTGTAAGGAATTTTCTTCCCCCGATAATCTTGTTATCGAGGAGTTTCCCACACCGAAACCCGGCGAGGGAGAGTTGCTGGTCGATGTTAAGGCGGGCGGTATCAACTTCCCTGATGTGTTGACTGTGCAGGGTAAATACCAGTTCAAGCCGGAGCTGCCGTTCAAGGTCGGCCAGGAAGGTGCCGGCGTCGTTGCTGCAGTAGGCGCTGGCGTGAAAGGGTTCAAGCCCGGCGACCGTATTATTTTTAATGCGCCGGGTGGTGCGTTCGCCACGCAATGCATTACACCTGCGAATTCGGCTTTCCCGATGGCGTCAAACATGAGCTTCGAGCAGGCCGCGGGTTTCAGCATCACCTACGGCACGTCCTACTATGCGTTAAAGCAGCGAGCGAACCTGCAGCCGGGCGAAACCGTGCTGGTGCTCGGGGCGGCCGGCGGTGTAGGTGTTACTGCAATACAAATCGCCAAGGCAATGGGTGCAAAGGTTATCGCCGCTGCGAGCACCGATGAAAAGCTGGACTTCGCCTGCGAAGTGGGTGCCGACATGCGTATCAATTACAGCACTGAAAATCTCAAGGAGCGCATCAAGGAATTAACCGGCGGCAAAGGCGCGGATGTGATCTATGATCCGGTCGGTGGCGACTACACCGAGCAGGCCTATCGTTCGATCGCCTGGTACGGCCGCTATCTGGTGATTGGTTTTGCCTCCGGCCCAATACCCAAATTACCGCTGAACCTGCCGCTGCTGAAATGTGGCGATATCATCGGCGTGTTCTGGGGCAGCTGGATGATGCGAGACCCCAAGGCAGGGCAGCAGAATTTTGTCGAGCTGTTGCAAATGATCGAGGCGGGCAAACTCACCCCGATCACCACCGAAGTCTATGCGCTCGACGATTTTGCAGCCGCTTTTCGCAGCCTTACCGAGCGCCGTGCGCGCGGCAAGGTTATCCTGCGGATGTAGACTTGGTGGCAGCGAGCGCGTGATGCAATGCATACATTCAATACGGTAGCGCGTAGTGTTGTTGGAACCGGCGCTTGCGCAGAGCTGGCGACGCTGCTGATGGGCGTTGCGAAAGGCCCTGCCAGCCACGTGCTGCTGGTCAGCGACGCGCATTTGCTGCAGCTGGGGCTGCTCGAGCCTGCACTGAAAAGCCTGCGCAAGGTCGGGATTGAGGTAACCCTGTTCACTGAGGTAGTGCCCGACCCACCGGAGTCACTGGTACTTGAATGCGCAGCGCAGGCAATCAATGCTGGCGTCGATACCGTGGTCGCTATCGGCGGCGGCAGCAGCATGGACCTGGCCAAGGTGGTCGCCGTACTCGCGCATCCGCGTTGCAGGCAATCCATCGGTGAGTTGTACGGCATTGACCAGGTTAAAGGCGAGCGCCTTCCGTTGCTGCTGGCGCCGAGCACGGCCGGGACCGGGTCCGAAGTCACGCCCATCGCAATCATCACTACGGGCGAGACGACCAAGGCCGGTATCGTGGCCGCGCAACTCTATGCCGATATGGCAATCCTCGACCCGGCGCTGACCGCCAGCCTGCCGCCAGCGATCTGCGCGGTAACCGGCATCGACGCAATGGTGCACGCGATCGAGTCCTACACCAGCAAAATTAAAAAAAACCCCGTTTCCGATCAGCTCGCTCGCGGCGCGCTGACTTTGCTTGGCGCCAATATAGAACGCGCCTGCCAGCCCGCGCCACCTGAACTGGTGCGCGAGAACATGTTGGTCGGCGCGATGCAGGCCGGCCAGGCTTTTGCGAATGCGCCGGTTGCGGCCATTCATGCGCTGGCCTATCCGCTGGGCGGGCACTTTCATTTGTCGCATGGCTTGACCAACGCGTTGATGCTGCTGCCGGTGCTGCGCTTTAATTTACCTGATTGCGTCGGACTGTATGCAGAACTGGCGCGACACCTGCACCTTGCCGATAGCGGCAGCGACGCGCAAGGCGCACAGGCGCTGGTGGATTATATTGCCGGCCTGCTCGATCGCCTGCAGCTGCCGCTGCGCTTGCGCGAACATGGAATTGAGAAGTCATTTTTACCGACGCTCGTCAGCGATGCGATGTTGCAGCAACGCTTGCTGGTGAATAACCCGCGACAGGTCAGCGAGCAGGATGCGCTTGCCCTGTACCGCGAAGCCTGGTAGCACCTGCCCATGTCCGAGCAAAAAGATTCCGGCGCTGCGCACACGCGCGACGCGTACGCCTACTTCGTGCCCATCACGACGCGCTGGCACGACAATGATATCTATGGTCACGTTAACAATGTGGTGTATTACAGCTATTTCGATACCGCTGCGAATCATTACCTGATCCATGCAGGCGGACTCGATATTGAGCGCAGTGATATTATTGGTGTCGTGGCCAGTTCAAATTGCAATTATTTTTCCCCGGTTGCCTACCCCGACGAGCTCGAAGGCGCTGTGCGGGTTGGCAAGCTCGGCAACAGCTCGGTCACCTATGAAATCGCGGTATTCCGGCGCGGCGGTACGCAGGCTGTGGCGGCCGGCACGTTTACGCATGTCTTCGTGACGCGGGCCGACAACAGGCCCACACCCGTTCCCGCGCAGATTCGCGCCGCGCTGGAAAAGATTCTCGCATAGGTTCTGCGCTAAGGTTTTTGCGCTCAGGGTTTAGCGCATAGGTTTTGCGCTAAGGTTTTTGCGCTCAGGGTTTTGCGCTCAGGGTTGTGCAGTATGCCTGCAACTGTCGCCCATGCCCTGTGTGTTTGAATCGGCTGCAATGCTACGACCATAATCCCGGCCAGGTCCGGACAAGGAGTACCGAATGTCACTCGATTTCGACAGTGCGCGCATGCCCAATCCGTACCTGACCGCCGAGCACGAGGAGTGGCGTCGCCAGCTGCGCCGATTTGTCGATAAGGAAATGATGCCCTACGCCGAAGCATGGGACGAGGCCGGCGCGTTGCCCGATAGCCTGTGGCAGACCGCCGCTGAAGCAGGGATCCTGCAGCTCGGTTACCCGGAGCAATACGGCGGGGTGTCCGAGGGCATCGATATCTGGCACATGAATATCCTGAACGAGGAGCTCGCGAGGGTGGCAGTTGGCGGTATGTCGGCGTCGCTGCTGGTGCACTGCATAGGTCTGCCACCGGTGCTCAATTTTGCCGCCGAACACATTCGCGAGCAGGTCGCGCCGCCGGTGTTGAATGGCACGAAAAGAATTTCCCTGGCGGTCACAGAACCCGGTGCCGGTTCTGACGTTGCGCAGATAGCAACAACTGCCCGACGCGAGGGCGATTACTTTATTGTCAACGGCTCCAAAACCTACATCACCGGCGGCATGGGTGCCAACTGGTTTACCACCGCGGTGCGCACCGGTGATGAAAACAAGGGCGGTGTTTCGGTACTGTTGATCCCGGCCGATCTCGCGGGCGTCGCGCGCACACCGCTGCAGCGCAAGATGGGCTGGTGGTGCAGCGATACGGCGACCATTTATTTTGATAACGTGAAAGTACCAGCCGAAAACCTGATCGGCGAGGAAAACCATGGCTTCTGGGTTATCGTCAACAACTTCAATAGTGAACGGCTGACCATGTCGGCCGCCATGGAAGCTTATTCGAGGGTGTGCCTGGAAGAAGCGGTCAACTGGGCGCGCGAGCGCAAGACCTTTGGCAAGCGCCTCGCCGACCACCAGGTGATTCGCCACAAGATTGCCGAGATGAAGCAGCGTATCAACGCCACGCAAGCCTACCTGCAAATTTGCTGCGTGCAGGTGCAAAATGGTAATGCCGACGCAGGTGATCTGGCGCTGTTAAAAGTGCAGAGCAGCCAGACCATGGAATTCTGTGCGCGCGAAGCCATGCAGATACTCGGTGGTGCGGGTTACATGCGTGGGAATCGTGTCGAGCGCATTTACCGCGAGGTTCGTGTGAATGCGATAGGCGGCGGTTCTGAAGAAATCATGCGCGACCTCGCGGCGCGCCAATATAGATTGTGAGACAGCACTTTTCGTGAGGGTGAGATGCCAACCGATTTAATATTCAATCGAGACAGCGCAGGAAAAATTCTGACCGACAAGCCGACGCTGTGGCACTGTCACGGTTCGCGTTCGCTGCGCCCGCTATGGGCACTGGAGGAGTCGGGCATCGATTACGATGTAGTAAATATGCAGTTTCCGCCGCGTATTAACGAAAAGAATTACAAGTCGATGAATGTGCTGGGCACCGTGCCGTACTTTATCGACGGCAGTCAGCGGCTGTCGGAGTCGACAGCGATTTGTCATTACCTGGTCGAGCGCTATGGCCTGGACGACCTTCGTGTCCAGGTCGATCACGCTGAATATGGCGATTACCTGAACTGGCTGTATATGAGCGATGCGACGCTGACCTTTCCGCAAACCATCGTGCTGCGCTACTCGCTGTTCGAATCGAAAGACCGGCTGTTGCCGCAGGCT
>JBATGO010000200.1:0-4068 GCA_049665845.1 Pseudomonadales bacterium
GGCGCTGCAGCTGGCCCAGTCCGGCTACAAAACCGCTGTCATTTCCAAGGTGTTCCCGACCCGCTCCCACACGGTTTCTGCGCAGGGCGGCATCACCTGTTCGATAGCCAGTTCAGACCCGAACGACGACTGGCGCTGGCACATGTACGATACCGTTAAGGGTTCTGACTACATCGGCGACCAGGACGCGATCGAGTACATGTGCAGCGTGGGGCCCGAGGCGATTTTCGAGCTGGAGCACATGGGCTTGCCGTTCAGCCGCGAACCTAACGGGCGTATTTACCAGAGGGCATTTGGCGGCCAGTCGAAGGAATTTGGTACCGGAGGCCAGGCTGCGCGCACTTGCGCAGCGGCCGATCGTACCGGTCACGCGCTGTTGCACACGCTCTACCAGGCCAACCTGAAAAACAATGCAACGTTCCTGAACGAGTGGTACGCCACCGACCTGGTAAAAAACCAGGACGGCGCAGTGGTCGGCGTTATCGCCATTTGCATTGAAACAGGCGAAGTCGTGTACGTGAAATCGCGCGCGACAGTGTTTGCTACTGGTGGCGCCGGGCGCATTTATGCCTCGACCACGAACGCACACATCAACACAGGCGACGGGATCGGTATGGCGTTGCGCGCCGGCATGCCGGTGCAGGATATGGAGATGTGGCAATTTCATCCCACCGGCATATACGGTGCGGGTACGCTGGTTACCGAAGGCTGCCGCGGAGAAGGCGGTTACCTGATCAACAAGGATGGCGAGCGATTTATGGAGCGTTACGCGCCGAATGCCAAAGACCTCGCCGGTCGCGATGTCGTTGCGCGCTCAATGGTGCTGGAAATTCTGGAAGGCCGCGGCTGTGGCCCCGAGGGTGACCATGTATACCTGAAGCTCGACCACCTCGGCCAGGATGTGCTGCACAGCCGCTTGCCCGGTATTTGTGAGCTGTCGCAAACCTTTGCGCATGTCGATCCGGTCTATGAACCGATCCCGGTGGTGCCGACCTGCCATTACATGATGGGCGGTATACCGACCAATGTGCATGGACAGGCGCTGACCGTTGCCGCTGATGGCTCCGACCAGGTTGTGCCAGGCCTCTATGCCTGCGGAGAAATCGCCTGCGTGTCGGTGCATGGAGCGAATCGCCTCGGTGGTAACTCGCTACTTGACCTGGTGGTGTTCGGGCGTGCTTCCGGGCTGCACATAGAGGAATCGTTGGGGCAGGGTATATCGCACCGCGATGCCAGCGACAGCGATATCGAGGCGGCTTTGGGGCGGGTTGCGAAGCTCGACGAAGCGCCGGGTAATGGCGAAAAAGTCGCTGCACTGCGCAAGGAATTGCAGAACATTATGCAGCTTTATTTCGGCGTGTTTCGCACCGGCGATAAAATGGAAAAGGGTGTCCAGCAGCTCGCCGGGTTGCGCGGGCGGATCGCCAACGCTGCGCTCGAAGACAAGAGCAAGGCGTTTAACACGGCGCGTATCGAAGCGCTCGAACTGCACAACCTGTTCGAGGTCGCAGAGGCAACCGCGATTTCAGCCAACCAGCGCAACGAGAGTCGCGGGGCACATGCGCGCGACGATTTCCAGGAGCGCGACGACGAGAACTGGCTCTGTCACTCGCTGTATTACCCGGGTGAAAAGCGTTTGGGTAAGCGCGGTGTTAATTTTACACCGCTTACCGTCGATACTTTTGAACCGAAAGCCCGGGTGTACTAGGCGCGCGGCACAGTAAAGTCGTTAGATACGAAATTAACAGATCAACCCGGAGCGAATTGCATGCTACAAGTCAGTATTTATCGCTACGATCCCGACAGGGATGCGGCGCCTTATATGCAGGATTACCAGGTCGATACCGGCGGCAGGGACCTGATGGTGCTCGACGTGCTGGAACTGCTCAAGGCCGAGGACCCAACCCTCGCCTATCGCCGTTCCTGTCGCGAGGGTGTTTGTGGTTCTGACGGCATGAACATGAATGGCAAGAATGGCCTGGCCTGCATCAGGCCCTTGTCTGAAGTAGTCAAGCGCAACAAGCTGGTGTTGCGTCCGCTGCCCGGGTTGCCGGTCATTCGCGACCTGGTTATTGACATGTCGCAATTCTACGCGCAGTACGAAAAGGTCAAGCCCTACCTGCAGGCCGAAGTGCCATCTACCGGCATCGAGCGACTGCAGTCGCCTGAAGATCGCGAAAAACTCGACGGGCTTTATGAATGCATACTCTGCGCCTGCTGTTCGACCAGTTGTCCATCGTTCTGGTGGAACCCGGATAAATTTATCGGGCCCGCAGGATTGTTGCAGGCCTATCGCTTCCTTGCCGACAGTCGCGACACTGCGCGCGCCGAGCGTCTCGAATCGCTGTCTGATCCCTACAGCGTATTCCGCTGCCAGGGCATCCAGAACTGTGTCGCGGTCTGCCCCAAAGGGCTCAATCCCACCAAGGCAATCGGCCATATTCGCGGCATGCTGCTGCGCGGCTGATTGCTTTTCAATCTATATTAATATCTATTGATATAGGCGGGTAAATTGGCGCCACGACAGGCAAATTCGTAAAGCATTGCGGTTGCCGGAAAGGCACCAGTCGCTACACTTGTGCGGGTTCACGTTCGAAGAACCCGTCGGGCCCGAGCGCGCCTTGCCGCGCGTTGCCCTTGCAGTTGGTGTCCCCAATGAACCTGCCCGTTTCCCCCGAGTTGAGCGCGCTGATGCCGATGGAGGAGTGGCTGCGCTCCTCGCACATAGCCGGTGGTAACGCCGCTTATGTCGAAGCCCTGTACGAGGATTATCTCGCCTCGCCGAACGACGTGCCCGCCGAATGGCGCGATTTTTTTGATCGCCTGCCGCGCGTAGAGGGCAATATACAGCCCGATATTCCGCACGCAACCGTGCGCGCCCATTTCCTTGAACTGGCCAGGCAGCAGCGCGGCGCAGTGCGCGCCACGGTGGCCGACAGTCTCGCTACCGAACACGAGCGCAAGCAGATTCGCGTGGTGCAATTGATCAGCGCCTACCGCCAGCGCGGGCACCAGAAAGCCAATATTGACCCGTTGGGCCTGATGCAGCGCGAGCCGGTGCCCGACCTCGCTCCCGCTTACCACCAGCTGAGCGCTGCCGACTACGAGACCATGTTCCAGACCGGCGTGTTTTACATGGGCAAGGAGCAGGCGACGCTGGGTGAAATTGTCGAGGCGCTCGAGCGCACCTATTGCGGATCGATCGGTGCGGAGTTCATGCATATCGTCGACACCGAGCAGCGCGTGTGGATCCAGCGGCGTATGGATAGCGTGCGTTCCTCGCCCGAGTACAGCGCAGAAACCAAGAAACATTTGCTCGAGCGACTCACCGCCGCGGAAGGGCTGGAAAAATACCTGGGCTCACGTTACCCCGGCACCAAGCGCTTTGGCCTCGAGGGGGGTGAAAGCCTGATCCCGATGGTCGATGAATTAATCCAGCGTGCGGGTTCCAGCCAGGCCAAGGAAGTGGTTATTGGCATGGCGCACCGCGGCCGTCTCAACGTGCTGGTCAACACACTCGGCAAGCAACCCGCCGACCTGTTCGACGAGTTTGAGGGCAAGGCGATTTACAACTCCTCTGGCGACGTAAAGTATCACCAGGGATTTTCTTCCAATGTGATGACCGCCGGCGGCGAAATTCACCTCGCGCTGTCGTTTAATCCCTCACACCTTGAGATCGTTTCACCGGTGGTCGAAGGATCGGTGCGCGCGCGCCAGGATCGTCGTAAAAATATCGAGCGCGACAAGGTTATCCCGATTGTGATGCACGGCGACGCGGCCTTTGCCGGCCAGGGCGTGGTGATGGAAACCCTGCAGATGTCGCAGACACGCGCCTACACCACCGGCGGTTCGATCCATATCGTGATCAACAACCAGGTCGGCTTTACCACCTCCAAGCCGGAGGACATGCGCTCTACCGAATATTGCACCGACGTCGCAAAAATGGTGCAGGCGCCGATTTTTCACGTCAACGGCGACGACCCCGAAGCGGTGTTGTTCGTCACCCAGCTGGCGTTTGATTTTCGCCAGGAATTCAAGCGCGATGTGGTCATCGACCTGGTGTGTTAC
>JBATGO010000201.1:0-11010 GCA_049665845.1 Pseudomonadales bacterium
GTGCAGTAGAATGCAAAACGCACCGGTCAAAGGTAGCGTTGAACGAAGCACTGCATGCGAACAACTAGCAGCCAGGTCCAGTAGCAACTGATCTTTATCGTTCGCCAGTCAACAGGTTAACAGTATGCGCTTACGCAATTATTTGTCCGCCAAGATCCATAACGCCACCGTGACGCGTTCGGATTTACACTACGTGGGCAGCATTACAATCGACCGGAAACTGCTGGAAATTACCGGCATGCGCAAGAACGAGCGCGTGCTGGTGGTTAACAATACTTCCGGATCCCGGCTTGAAACCTATATTATTGAAGGCGAGTACGCCAGTGGCTGCATAGAAATGAACGGTGCGGCTGCACACATGATCCACCCCGGCGATGAGGTGATCATCATGGCCTTTACGCTTGCAAGTGAACCGTTTGAACCGACGACTATCCTGGTCGACGAGAACAACGCCTTTGTGCGTTATCTGAATGAGAGGCAGGGACAGACTGTTGCGGATACTGCAGAGGCAGTCGACTGACTACAGCGAATTGTCGACTTTCAGCACCATCAACTTTTCAATCTGCATATCGTCGATGGTATGGCCGATGCCGCCCACACCAAGCCCCGAATGACGCAAACCCGCAAACGGCATGTTGTCCTGCCTGAAGGCGGTATGGTCGTTGATCATCACGGTAGCCGCGTCGAGCCTGCCCGCCAGAGCGAAGGCGCGATCCACATCCTGTGAAAAAACCGCTGCCTGGAACGCAACGTCGAGTGCATTGGCACTTTCGATAGCCTGTTGCACGTCATCGTAGCTGTACAGGCACACCAGCGGGCCAAAAATTTCCTGCGTACTGACTTTCGCATCCGCCGGCGGATTCACCAATACCGTTGCCGCATAGCAGTTGTTCTCCAGCGGCTTGCCACCGCAGAGCAACTTTGCCCCCTGCTCCACCGCTTCGCCAATCCAGCTGTGCACGCGCTCGACTTCGGCGGCGCGAATCAACGGGCCGACTTCAACACTATCGTCCAGCGGGTCGCCAACTTTCAGCTGCTGTGCGCCTTCGGCCAGTTGCCTGGCGAATTTGTCCAGCATACCCGCGGGCAGGTAAACGCGCTGCACCGATACACAAACTTGCCCGGCGTGGTAAAAACCACCTTTCAGGATTGCCGGCAGGGCGCGCTCCAGGTCTGCGTCCCTGTCGATAATCACCGGGGCAACGCCGCCGTGCTCCAGCGCGCAACGCGTACCGGGCGCCAACTTGCTGCGCAGCATCCAGCCTACTTTGGCGCTGCCGATAAAAGAAAAGAAAGCAACCCGCGGGTCGCTGACCAGTTGCGTGGCAAGCTCGATTGATTCAGGAATAGCTACCTGGCACCAGGCTTCAGGCAGGCCCGCTTCGCGCAGTATCTGTACCAGGCGCATACATGACAGCGGCGTGTCGTGCGCAGGCTTGACAATAACCGGGCAACCGGCGGCAACCGCGGCGCCGACCTGGTGCACGATAAGGTTGAGCGGGTGATTAAACGCGCTGACCGCAACCACAACACCGATGGGCTCCCGCTGGGTGAAGCCGATGCGCCGCGTTGCTGCGTTGTCATGCTTTAACGGCACCACATCACCCGAGTGCTGGCCAATGTGTTCTGCACACATGTTCAGTCCTTCAACTGCGCGCGTCACTTCAACCCGGCTGTCGATCAGCGGTTTACCACCTTCGCTCGCAGCACCGGCAGCCAGTGCCTCGTGCCGCGACTGCACAATGTTGGCAGCGCGTCGCAATATGGCGGCACGCTCCTGTACTGTCAGCCAGCCACTCCTGCGTTTGAAAGTCTGGTGAGCCAGCGCAAGTGCCGCTTCAATATGTGCAGTGCCGCACTGGTCTACCCTGGCGATAATGTCGCCAGTGAAGGGATTGACCACGTCCAGCTCGCCGACCAGCGTTGCCGGGCCCGCCAGCATCAAGCCAAATTCTTCGGGCATCGAAGCTGCTCCATGGAAAAGTCGTTAGGGTGTTGGCGCATTGTAGCGAAAAATCAAATCGGGCAGTTGATCTCGCCGAGTCGCTGGGTCAGCTTCATGTTTTCGCGGTAATCGATAGGTACCACCACCAGGCTCGGCCCCTGCTCAGCAAACGCCTGTAGCAAAACAGTTTTCAGTTCAGCACCACCGTTTACATAATGGCCGTGCCAGCCAAAAGCGGATGCTAGCTCAAGCCAGTTCGGGTTGCCAAAGGACAGATCGGTGTGTTTACCGAATTCATTTTCCTGCTTCCACGCAATCAACCCATAGGCATGGTCTTCCCATACCATGGCGACAAAGTTGCTATTGAGGCGCTTCGCGGTTTCCATTTCCTGCACGTTCATGAGGAAGCCTGCGTCGCCACTGATGGAGAGTATCTTCCTGTCCGGGTGCACCATCGCGGCTGCGATCGCGCCGGGCAATGAAAAACCCATCGAGCAGAAACCATTTGGAATGAGGCAGGTGTTTGGCTCGTGACATTGATACTGCCGCGCGATCCACATCTTGTGCGCACCAACATCAGACAACAGGATATCATTTGCCCCCATCACCTCGCGTGCATCCCACAATACTTTTTGCGGCGTAATGGTGCCCTGCTGCGCTTCGTTCCTGTGCGCGGAAATTTCTTCCCACATATCGCGACGCACCGCGCGCTGCTGCGCCAGGTCAAACTTGAAAGCATCAGGATTGGCGCTGACGCGCTCGTTGATCATCCACAGTGCGTGCGCGAGGTCACCGACAACCTCAACTTCGGGATGGTAATCCTCGTCAATCTCAGCAGGGAGAAAATCAATATGCAGCACTTTTTTGTGCTTGCCCTCATTCCACAGCTTGGGATGGTACTCGACCATGTCATAACCGAGCGTGATCACAAGGTCGGCCGAATCAACTGCGCAGGCGACGTAATCTTTCGCACCCAGCCCGATCGTGTACAGGCAGTAGTCCGCATCCATGTCGACAGCCCCTTTCGCCATGAATGTGCTGATCACGCCGATGCCAGTTTGCTCACAAAACTTGCGCAGCTGTTTACTGGCTCGCTTGCGGATGCAGCCGTTCCCGGCAATGATTACCGGCCTCTTCGCCTGCGCTATGGCTGCCACTGCCTGGTCGATGATTTTGTCCGCTGGTACCGGGCGACGAAATTTCTGCACACTGAGTGGTTTGGCATCGACCGGCAGCTTGGCGATATCTTCAGGTAACTCGATATGCACAGCGCCAGGCTTTTCGGTGCGTGCAAGACGCACAGCCTTGCGAATAATTTCAGGAATGTTTTCCGGATGCAGCACCGTGGTCGCCCACTTGGTGACCGGCTTGAACATGCCAACCACATCCATAACCTGGTGCGACTCCTTGTGCAGGCGCGTGGTTGCAGCCTGCCCGGTAAGCACCAGCATCGGCGCGCGGTCCATATTCGAATCCGCAACCCCCGTAATAAGATTGGTCGCACCCGGCCCGAGGGTACCCAGGCAACCTGCCGGCTGCCCGGTCAGGCGCCCGTAAATTTCAGCCATGAACGCGGCGCGTTGTTCATGACGCGTCAGGACAAACTTGATTTGCGCGGAGTTTTCCAGCGACATCATGAAATCGGCGTTCTCCTCGCCGGGCACGCCAAATATATATTCAATACCTTCTTCTTCAAGGCACTGCACGAAAAGATCTGACGCTTTCATCGCTTTCCCCGCTCACAGTAATAGGCCGGGCGCCTGTTCGCCGGCCACGCAACTGCAGTTTAATTCACAGCCATGCCTGGCAAAATAGACGATGGACAGTCGCTTTTTATTTTTTGATCTTCTCGGCCATTTTTTTCAGGCCTACATGACGCACATCATCGCCCTTGACCATATAGATAACGTGTTCAGCGATATTGCGGGCGTGGTCTCCAATACGTTCGAGCGCGCGCAGCGACCACATGATACTCATCACACGGGTAATGCTGCGCGGATCTTCCATCATATAGGTCATCATTTCACGCAGCGCACTGCCGTATTCAAGATCAACAGCCTTGTCTTCCTGCGCGACCCGCAGTGCGAGTTCAACATCCTGCCGTACAAAACAGTCGAGTGCTTCTGAAAGCATGCGCGAAACATGCTGGCCAATGTGGCGGATCTCGACATAACCGCGCGGCGCCTTGCCCTGTTCGGAAAGGTTGATTGCCTGCGAGGCCATTTTGTCGGCCTCATCACCGATGCGTTCAAGGTCGGTGGTGGTCTTGATGATCGCAAGTACAAACCTCAGGTCGCGCGCCGCCGGTTGCCGGCGTGCCAGGATCAGTGCGCAGTCTTCATCGATCGCTACTTCAAGCTTGTTGATCGACTTGTCCTTCTTGACGACTTTTTCTGCAAGTGGAAGATCGGCATTCAGCAATGAAGCGATAGCATCGCTAACCTGCTGCTCGACAATACCGCCCATTTCAGTCAGCTGTGCCTTGACTGCATCGAGTTCGTTGTCGAAGCGTTGCGAAATATGACCTGTAAGGTTGTCTAAGCTCATCGTTGAATCCACCAATAATTAACCGAATCGACCGGTAATATAGTCCTCAGTCAATTTGTGCCTGGGGTTGGTAAATATATCATCGGTTTTACCAACTTCCACCAAGTAGCCTAGATGAAAATAGGCAGTGCGATTCGAAACACGTGCTGCCTGCTGCATCGAATGCGTAACAATCGCGATGGTAAAGTTGCTGCGCAATTCGTCAATCAACTCTTCGATCCGCGCGGTCGCGATCGGGTCGAGCGCGGAACAGGGTTCGTCCATCAGGATAACTTCCGGGCTCACCGCGATAGTGCGCGCAATGCACAGGCGCTGCTGCTGGCCGCCCGAAAGACCTGTACCGGGCTGGTCGAGCCGGTCCTTGACCTCTTCCCACAGTCCCGCCCTGCTCAAGCTGGTTTCGACAATTTCATCGAGTTCAACATTGCTGCCGGCAAGGCCGTGAATGCGCGGACCGTAGGCGACATTGTCGTAGATGGATTTTGGAAAAGGATTGGGTTTTTGAAACACCATGCCGACCTGTGCACGCAGCGGCACCACGTCGCGCTTGGGCGCGTAGATATCTTCGCCCTCGAGCAGCACGCTGCCGCTCACCGAGCAATTATCGATGGTGTCGTTCATGCGGTTCAAACAACGCAAAAAAGTCGACTTGCCACAGCCCGAGGGCCCGATCATCGCAATGACTTCATTGCGCGCGATATCCAGACCCACACCAAATATCGCCTGCTTGTCGCCGTAAAACACGTCTACATCGCGCATCGACATTTTCGGGTTTGCAACTGTAATCTTACCGACCGTTTTGGTCAGGTCCATGTCTCCAATAGCCAGCATCGGCTCGCCGCTCCGCGGCGCAGGGTCCCTGGAAACAGGCATATTGGCCTGCACGCTGCTTTTCGTTTTATTCATATCACTTTGCCAATCGGGGTTGTGCACGGCGGTTACCACCTGCGCTCAAAACGTTTGCGCAGCAAGACTGCCAACGCATTCATCGCAATCAAGAATGACAGCAGCACCATGATTGCAGCCGAGGTACGCTCGACAAAAGCGCGCTCGGGACTGTCGGACCAAAGGAAAATCTGCACTGGCAGCACCGTTGCCGGGTCCGAGAACGAACCAGGCACATCCACGATAAATGCAACCATTCCGATCATCAACAGTGGCGCGGTTTCACCCAGCGCCTGGGCCATGCCTATAATTGCGCCGGTAAGCATACCCGGCATCGCGAGCGGCAACACATGGTGAAAAATCGTCTGCATTTTTGATGCACCAATACCCAGCGCCGCTTCACGAATTGACGGCGGCACCGCCTTCAGCGCCGCACGACTTGAAATGATAATGGTGGGCAATGTCATCAGGGTTAACACGATCCCCCCAACCAGCGGAATGGAGCGTGGCATACCAAAAAGGTTCAGGAAAACGGCCAGGCCCAATAACCCGAAGACAATAGATGGCACCGCGGCAAGATTATTGATATTGACCTCAATGATATCGGTAATGCGGTTGCGCGGCGCAAACTCTTCCAGATAAATAGCCGCTGCAACGCCGATCGGAAAACTGAGTACAAGCGTGACCATCAGGGTCAGGAAGGAGCCGACCAGCGCACCCCGAATACCTGCCTGCTCGGGTTCGCGCGAATCCCCCGCGGTAAAGAAAATATGATTGAAGCCCAGCGCTATTTTGCCTTCCGATCGCAGCGCTTCGACCAGCTCTATTTGCTTGTCGGATACACGGCGCTCAGCTTCAGGCAGCGCGCTATCAATATACCCTTTCAGGTACATATCGATATCGTCATCGACGGGCAGCCGTATGGTACGAGTGCTGTCCAGCCAGTTGCGGTGTGATTTCAGTATATTCGCAAGCTGGTAATCGGCGCCCGGACTGACCAGCTTATTGACAAGACGCTTCTCGGCGCGCGTTTTCATAGCCGGAAAGCGCTCGCGCAGTGCAGACCGGATCAGGGACTGGTAATCGGCATACTGCCATTGATCCTCATCAGTGACGTCGTCTATTTCCAGCACTTGCGCGTCAAAATTGATCTCCAGCGATACAAAGCCCTGCTGAAAAGCACGCCAGCCGTCACCGACAATGGTAAACAGCAGAAACACCAGTGCGGCGATCCCCGTGAGCACTGACGCCAGCCCGAGACGTCGGAAGCGACGGTCGCGGGCATAGCGCCTGGCCAGGTTGCGATTGACAATATCGATCGTTTTTTCGGTCATGGCGGCTCAGTCGTACTGCTCGCGATACCTGCGCACCACCTTGAGTGCGATGATATTCAGGCACAGTGTCGTTACAAACAACATCAGGCCGAGCGCGAACGCGGCAAGCGTTTTTGGCGAATCAAACTCCTGGTCGCCTACCAGCAGGGTGACGATTTGTACAGTCACCGTTGTGACAGCTTCGAGCGGGTTCACCGTGAGCTTGGCTGACAATCCTGCAGCCATTACCACGATCATGGTCTCGCCGATTGCACGGGATACCGCCAACAATATACCGCCAACAATGCCAGGCAGTGCGGCGGGGATAATCACCTGCCTGATGGTCTCTGCACGGGTCGCGCCGAGCGCATAAGCGCCATCACGCAGGGATTGGGGCACAGCGTTAATAACATCGTCTGATAACGACGACACGAAAGGAATAATCATTACCCCCATGACCAGCCCCGCTGCGAGTGCACTTTCGGAGGCAACGCCAAGACCCAGTGATTCGCCAAAGTTCCTAAGCAGTGGCGCAACAGTGATGGCCGCAAAAAATCCGTAAACAACCGTTGGAATACCAGCAAGAATCTCCAGCGTCGGCTTGGCCCATGTACGGAAACTGTGCGTTGCGTACTCCGAAAGGTAGATCGCCGCCATCAGCCCCAACGGTACTGCAACGGTCATCGCGATGGCCGAAATCAGCATCGTGCCAACAAACAACGGCACTGCGCCAAACGCGCCCGAAGAACCGACCTGGCCCTCGCGTATCGACATCTGCGGGCTCCAGTGCGTGCCAAAAATAAAATCAAACAAGGGCACGGTATCGAAAAAGCGCAGTGCTTCGAAGAGTACCGAGAAGACAATGCCCGCGGTGGTGAAAATCGCCACACAGGCTGAACCCAGCAACAGTGCGAGCACAACCCGTTCGAAGCGCACGCGCGCATTGAACGTCGGCTGCAGGCGCGACCAACTCCACAAGCCGCAGCCAGCTATGAGCAGCACGCTCAAAAGGTACTTTATCCTTACGCTTGTCTGGTTTAGCGCATTGAATTGTTCGACCGACGGGGCAAGCTGTGCGGCGTTATTGGAATTGTAATCCGACACGGCAAGGCGTGATATTTCGCTAAAAAGCAAAGCTCGCTGGGCCTCGGACTGATCGTCAAAAACAGCCGGCAGGTCCTGCAGCACCATCGACTTGATCACGACGCCGTCGACAAGGCTCCACAGGCCGAGCATAAGGCAGGCGGGCAACAGCAGGTAAACTGCAAACCAGGCGCCGTGGTAGAACGGCAGCGCGCTGGTTCGTGCAATGGCGCGAAAATCGAGCGCCTTGCGTTGCCCGAGATAGAATCCGGCCGCGAGCAGCAGCAGTAATATCGTAAAAAGGGTGCTATACGGCATCGATCTGGAGAATAATCAGTCGCTCGCAAGTTGCCACTGCTGCCAAAGCCTGGCCAGCCTGCAGCGCCATTTTGAACCCGCTCCGGAAGCGGGACGGGCACGTAAATTCGGCGCCCTTTATAGCTTGCCGAAATAACAAAAGCCAGCGCTTTGCGCTGGCTTTTGTTCGAATAACCGTCGTTGTCACTGTCTATTCCATTTCCAGACGCTGCAGTTTTTTCACCGAACTGCGCATGTCCTTGCGTGCGGTGGCGTCCAGCGGGATCATGCCCTTGTCGGCGAGGTAACCCTCATCACCCCAGGCCGAGTCGGCCGTGAACTCGCGCAGGTATTCGCGGATACCCGGAATCACGCCAATGTGCGCCTTCTTGACATAAAAATAAAGCGGGCGAGAAATCTTGTAGTCTCCGGACGAAATAGAATCGAAAGTTGGCTCAAATCCCTCAACTTTGGATCCCTGGACCTTTTCACCGTTCTGGTCGAGAAAGCTGAAACCGAAGACACCGAACGCGGAAGGATTCGCGTCGAGTTTGTTGACGATCAGATTATCATTCTCGCCTGCCTCGATATATGCGCCGTCTTCACGAATTGTGTGGCAGCGCGACTTGTATGCCGGCTTGTCCGCTTTTTTCAACGCCGCAATCCACGGATAAGCCTTACAGCCGCCCTCCAGTGCAAGCTCTACGAAGGCATCCCGCGTACCTGAAGTCGGCGGCGGCCCAAGTACTTCGATTTTGATTACGGGCAATGCCGCGTTGACATCCTGCCAGGTTGTGTAGGGGTTCGGCACAAACGTTTCCGAACCGTCGGGATTGGGGACATCCTTGGCGAGCGCAAGGTAGATATCGTGGCGCGATAAAGTGTACTGCGGCGATTTGCGCGAGTTAGCAAAGGCAATGCCATCGTAGCCGATCAATACCTCAACGATGTCTGTAACACCGTTCTCCATGCACATTTTGTATTCGTCGCTCTTGATACGGCGCGAAGAATTGGTGACATCGGGGTACTGGCTGCCTACACCCTGGCAAAACAGCTTCATGCCGCCACCGGAGCCAGTCGACTCGATCTTGGGTGTCTTGAACTTGCTGCCCTTGCCGAATTTTTCCGCGACGGCAGTTGCAAAGGGGTAGACCGTCGAGGAACCGACGATTTCGATATAGTCCCGCTCGGTATTGGCCTGCAAACTGGCCGGCACTGACAGGACAAGGGAGGCGATGGAAGCCAGCAGGGTCGCTTTGGTCATAGTGAACTCCGGGTGTGAAACAGAAGGTACTCACCAGCCGGTGGCCGGACAATTACCTGGTTCGAGCGCATAATAGGAAGAATATATGACAGTTTGATGACAGCCGTAATTGTGCCGCAAAACTATAATAATTGTTTATATTCAATTAGTTATATTCTTTACCTGCGCCTTTGCCTGTGTCTGTGCAGGCGACACGCTGAACCTCGATAGCGGGAAAACACAGGTAAAGGTGCTGCCCCTGCCCGGGCGGCTCCAGATCTCGAGCAAGCCATCGTGGCGTTTTAGCACGTGCTTGACGATGGCCAGGCCAAGGCCGGTGCCGCCGGTTGCGGAGGTACGGCTGTCGTCAACCCGGTAAAAGCGCTCGGTAAGACGTGGCAAATGGACCGGATCGATGCCAATACCGTCGTCCCTGACCTGCACCCTGCAGGTATCGCCATAGCGGCTGCAGCTGATCTCGATGTGGCCACCGGCTTCGGTGTACTTGACCGCATTCTGAATCAGGTTCGCAAACGCTGCGCGCAGCTCTTCGTAATCACCATTGAGTCGGAGCGTCGCCGGATCGACCGGCTTGCCGTCGAACATGTTTGCATCAATCCGCAACTGGATATCGATATCCGGCGCCCCGACCCGCGCATCCTCGATAATCCCCTGCCACATGCCCTGGAAACCCAGCTGCTCGGCAGCATGATGCTTGGGCAATGATTCCAGCCGCGACAGCCACAATAAATCCGTGACCATGTGGTCGATGCGTTTCGACTGTACCAGCATTTTCTCGAATATCGGCAGTACCGAGTCGGGCAGCTTTTGCCGGTTCTCCCTGAGCAGCTCGAGGTAGCCGTTGATGACGGTCAGGGGCGTGCGCAGCTCGTGGGAAACATTCGCCGCAAAATCCTGCCTGACGCGCTCCAGTTGCGCGAGCGCAGTGACATCTCGCGCAAAAACAAGTATGTAGTCTTCGCGGAAAATGGTCGCCTGGATTTCCAGCTCTCGCTGTGGATCCCTGGGCGACGTCAGCTGCAAAGGCTCATCGAAATCGGCCGCTTCGATATAATGTACAAAGGCTGGAGCGCGCAGCAGGTTCAGCAAGGCCTCTCCCTTGTCGCGCGCAAGGTTTATGCCCAGCATGTGTGCTGCGGCTGCATTCGACCAGTCAATATCCCCGAGGTTATCGACAACCAGGACCGCGCTCTCCAGTGCCTCAAAAGAATCCTTGAAAAATTCAAGGTCGGCGAGCAGATCAATGCGCTCCTTTTCGTGCGCATCGACAATACGACTGATCTGGTCACGAATATTGGCCCAGAATCCATGCAGCGGCGGCTTCGATTCGATTGCACCCTTGGAAAGCCATCGATTGAAGCGCTGGTAGTCGCGCAGGAAAACCACGATAACGCCAAGCAGCACAACGGCCAGGCCAAACCAGGTGTTGCCGGCCTGCCAGCCTATCAGCATGCCCAGAAAAACCGTAAAGGCGAGTTTGCTTAAAAGCCAGCGAAATGATGCGTGCATAGGCTGTGATGGGCCAGGCGTGAGAAGACATTGCGGCGCAAATTGTAAAGGCGGAGAGAGCCTTGCGCGATGGAATTAACGCTTGCTGCGCAGTAAACGCGCAACACGAAACTCAAGAGGCTGCCAGGCGCTCTGAAAAACGGTAGCCGGTGCCGCGAATGGTCTGG
>JBATGO010000202.1:0-2767 GCA_049665845.1 Pseudomonadales bacterium
AGGCCAACCTGAAAGTATGGCGTGCGTAGGGTTTATAGACCAACCCCATGCGCGGATTCAGTTGGCTGCTGAGCCACTGCTCGCCGCTGATCGTGTCGGTGTTGGTGTAACGGTCCCAGTACAGTGCGCCTTCGAGGCTGAGTTGCGGTGTGAGCGAGTGTGTGGCGCCCAGGTAAGTACTGCGCTGGCTTCGTTTACTCGTAGTGAAGAAATCTTCGGATCCCAGAATGCACAAGGTGCAAGGCGATGGAATGCCGCTACCAACGGTCAGTTCCCCGCTGTAGCTTTCGTCCCGGTCGATGTCGTTGTTGTAGGTAAATACCCCGGCGCGATAGCTGCCCTTGTCCGAGCTGACAGAAAACTGGTTTTGCGTAATAACAATCGTTTCATCGATCAGCGTATCTTCCAGCCGGAATATTTCCAGTGGCCCGGAGCCGGTGATGATCACGGGTGGGCTAAAGCGTCGTTCGAACTGGTCAAGTTCCTGCTCCAGCAGCGTAACATAGGAAAGCACATTGACCGCAGGTGAAGGCTTGTAGTGGTATCCCAGTTCGTAGCGCATCAGTTGGTTGGCGCGTTCATTGCGTGGCTCCGATGGCGCATCAAATTCAAAGCGCTGTAGCAGGTTGTCCGACTGTTCGAGTTCAATGCGGTTAAAAGTCGCCAGAAAGCTGTGGCGCGGCGCAGCGTCCCATTTTGCGAGCAGCGCGGTAGAGCGGAACAACTCGTCCTCGGTGCCGCGCCAGCCGTCCGAGCGTGCTCGGCTGATGGCGCCCTGCAGCGCGAGATTTGCTTTGGGAACAGCACCGTACAGCGTAAGGTCGAGTTCGGTAATGTCGAACGAGCCGGTACTGGCACTTGCAACACCGCCAAACGTGGGCACATCAAACACCGACGTGTAATTGGCGAAGGTATTAAAAGTATTTGCATTCGCGGGCTGTAACAGGCGCGCTTTCAAGGTTTCGGAGGCGAATATCGTATCGCGGCCCGGTTCCTCGTTAACCGCACCCGCGTACAGCAGGTGGGCCGAGTAGTTGTTACGATCGCGACTGAGTGCATCGACTGCCTTGCGTTTGGCCCAGGCGTTGAGCCTGAAAGCCTGGAAGGCCAGTGACTGGTCGACATTTTTTATCGCAAGATCCTGGTCGAGCACGTAACGAGGGCGATAGACCGCGCGTTTGTCATTGCGTACCTCTGCTTCCTGCAACAGGGCAATGGCCTCGCCGTCGCGATTCAGGTCGCGCTGGATAATTGCCAGCAGGTAATAGGGCGTGGGGTCGTTGGGATCGAGCTCGCTGGCGCGCTGCAGGACCTCTATGGCACGATCGAAGCGGCGCATCTCGTAGAGCATGCGGCCGAAGTAGTTCATATAACTCGCGTCCAGCGGTTCGATCGCAACTGCCTCGGCAATAAACGCCAGGGCGCGCTCGCGGTCACCGCTGCGCATGGCGAGCAGGCCGCGACCCAGCGCCAGGTCTGCAGAGCCGAGGCCGGTTTGTTGCGCGGCTTCGAAGTCATTGCTGGCGCCAGCAGCGTTACCGCGCGCGAGCAGCGCGAAGCCGCGCATAGTCAGCACATCGAGATCATTGCTGTCGTTTATTGCTGCGGCCTCGTTTAGTATCGCGATAGCCGTATCAAAGTCGCCCGCGCCAAGCGCGAGTCTTGCGCTTTGCAGACGGGCGACGATAAGCCCCGGATCAAGTGCAATGGCACGTTCTGCGGCGCCTTTTGCAGCCGCCAGTCTGAAAGCGGCTTGCAAGGCGTAGCTTCTTAGTAACTGCGCGTTGGCATCATTCGCGTCGACGGCCAGTGCGCGCGCGCTTGCAGCCAATGCGCGCCGTGTATCATTTTGCATGAGGGCCAGTAATGTATCGAGATACAGTGCCGGCACGAATTCGGGATTGTCCTGCACGATCGACTGATTGACTTTAGCCGCCGCAGCGCCTTCGCCGCTCTCAAGTAACAGCCAGTTGCGATAGACCGCGATCGCAGCGCCACGCTTATCAGGGCTGTTTGCAGCAACTTCTTCAAGCATTGCCGCTGCTTCGAGGTAGTCACCCTCGGCAGCCATCGCAGTGGCTTGCCGCAGCGGTTCTTTTTCATCAGCTTTCGACCACTGCAGGCATAATGCAGCAAATGACCGGGTATCAAACAAAGGGGGCAGTTTTATCGTCCATTGCACGGCGTCATCCGGATTCAGTAACAGCCGCTTGCGCGGCGCCTTGCCGCGCTCGGCGATCACCTGTTCACCGCTTGCGGCATCAAGCTGGCCAAAAGCGTTAGTGGCCTGTATCGCGCCCTCGAGCATATTGACCAGCACAACTTCCTCGCCCGCCTCGACAGAAAACTCGGTGCCGCGCACGCTGATACTTACATGCGCGGTGTCTATATCGATATCGGTCTCGCGGCGCTTGTTGCGAAACCATAACTCGCCGCGCAGCAACTCGTAGGACGATTTGAGTTGCCGGGAAGCGCGCTGCAGCCAGCCTGCGGTTGGCGCTGCTGCACGCAGCGTGAACTCACTGTTGTAGTGCAGCCTGACCAGACTTTCATCGGCAAGTAGCAGTGCAACCTTGCCGCGCTTGCCGGTGACAACGGTTCCGCCTGCGGAAATTTCCAGGTCCCTGCTGACCGCGATTTCTTCTGCATTCTCACCGGTCGGGCGGTACCAGGCTTCGCCCTCTACCTCGACTACTCTTGCTAGCTGGGTCTTGGCATCCGTCGCGGATGACTCCTGAGCGAGCGCGACCCGACTTGTGCATAGCAA
>JBATGO010000203.1:0-4011 GCA_049665845.1 Pseudomonadales bacterium
AGGCAGAAATCGCGCACATTACCCCTGAGCAGGTCGCCCAATACCACGTTGGCTCTGTGCTGAACGGCGGCGGCTCATTCCCGAACCGCGACAAGTACGCTTCGATTGCCGACTGGCGCGAGCTGGCCGAAAGTTTTTACTCTGCCAGCACCGCAGCCAGGGCGGACGGCAGGCCTGCGATTCCGTTGCTGTGGGGTACCGATGCAGTCCATGGCCACAATAACGTGATGGGCGCCACCTATTTCCCGCACAACATTGGCCTTGGCGCGACGCGCAACCTCGACCTGATCAAGCGCATTGCCGAAGCCACCGCAGTCGAGGTCGCAGCGACCAATATAAAGTGGGTATTCGCGCCGACGGTTGCCGTTGCAGAAGATCCCCGCTGGGGCAGGACTTACGAAAGCTATGCGCAGGACCCGTCGCTGGTCAGGGACTACGCCCGCGTGTTTGTTGCGGGCCTGCAGGGTAACAGCACCGCCGAATTGGCTGGGCCCAATCGTGTCGTTGCAACCGCCAAGCACTTTGTTGGCGATGGCGGCACCGACAAGGGCATTGACCAGGGCGACGTACTGGTCGATGAAAAAGAACTTTTCGAGCGCCATGCACAGGGCTTTCTCGGCGCGCTGGAAGCGGGCGCGCAAACGGTGATGGCATCTTTCAATAGCTGGCGGGGTAACAAGGTACACGGCAGCCGCTACCTGCTCACCGATGTATTGAAAGAAACCCTTGGCTTTGATGGCTTTGTGGTAGGCGACTGGAACGGGCACGGTCAATTACCCGGCTGCAGCAACCAGAGTTGCCCGGCTGCCATCAATGCGGGCGTCGATATGATCATGGTGCCGGAAGACTGGCGCGAATTTATCGCCAATACGCTTGCTCAGGTGCGCGACGGCACGATTCCCGAGCAACGTATCGATGACGCAGTAAAGCGAATTTTACGGGTAAAAATGCGTGCGGGCCTGTTCTCGGTAGATCATCAAAACGGTGCGCTGGTTTTAAATGAACTGCTCGTTAAAGGCCGTAACGCTACTTCATCCAACGTGGTCGGCAACGCGGCGCACCGCGAGCTGGCACGCGAGGCGGTGCGCGAATCACTGGTGCTATTGAAAAACAACGACGCGCTATTGCCCCTGCACCCGCGTTCGCACGTGCTGGTGACAGGCGCGGCGGCAGACAATATCTCCCAGCAAAGTTGCGGCTGGACACTGACATGGCAGGGCGACAATAACCAGAACAGCGACTTCCCCGGAGCGAGTTCGATTTTGGATGGCATTCGCGAAACAGTCGAAGCTGCAGGAGGGCGCGTAACGTACGTTGCCAACCCGAATGAGCTTGCCACAGGCGCACAGCTAACGCCGGACGTAGCCATTGTCGTTATGGGCGAGCAGCCCTACGCAGAGGGCGTTGGCGACAGGAGCGACGTATCGTTCAGTCACCACCGCACCGAGGAACTGGAAACGCTGGAAAAACTGCAGGCGCAGGGAATTCCAACCGCTGCGGTTTTTATTTCCGGCCGGCCGCTATGGGTTAATAACGAATTAAACACCGCCACTGCATTCGTCGCCGCCTGGTTGCCGGGTAGCGAAGGAGCGGGCATTGCCGATGTTTTGTTCGCCGACCAGCGCGGCAAGCCGCGTTTCGATTTTACCGGCACACTGCCGTTCGCCTGGCCAGCGCATCCGCGACAGGCCAACGCAGCAGCGCTGGGTGAACAGCCACTGTTTGCCCTGCACTACGGGCTGGATTACAACGCCTCGCAACAACTGGCGAAATTGCCCGTTTATCCCTACCCCGCCGTGCAGCTCGCAGGCTACGACGAGTCGCTACCCGTTTTTCTCAAGAAAGTTATCGAGCCCTGGACGATGTTCGTCGGCGACAGCGACAACTGGGGCGTCGAGCTCAACGGCAGCGCCGGCAGGACGGTCAAGCGGCCGACCGTGGTTGTTGAGCCCATCGACCATGCGCTGCAGGGCGATGCGCGACGCATCCGCTGGAGCACATCAGAAATTGGCCAGGTTTATTTCCAGCACAATACGCCGCTGGACCTGAAACACCTGTTAAAAAACGAAGCCGCGCTGGTGTTCAACCTGCGTGTCGACCGCCCGCCTACCGACAGCGTTAAATTGCGCATTGATTGCCAATACCCCTGCACTGGCGAAGTCGATATTACCGGCAGCCTGAAGGCCCAGCCGCGTGGCGAATGGCAGCGCTTCGCCATAGACATTGAGTGTTTCGCCGAGGCTGGCACCAACTTCAAGCAGGTCGACACCCCATTCCTGATGGTCACCGGCGGGCAACTGGAAGTAGGTATTTCTGATATCTCTTTTGAGGCCGGGGCCCGCGATTCGGCCAATATCTCCTGCGACAGGCCAGTCTCCAACCTCTAGCGCCTGCTGAAACAGGCCAAACGCGACGAATGGGCCGAAAAACAAGCTGGTACAGTTAGTTACGGTATTGCTTCCAGACCTGAATCGTGCATAATTTGAGCAGATATGCCCGCTGAAGATCGGTTGGTGTCCTCCTGTTTGCATCGCTAGATATCGCAACAGTGGTTGGGTACCCGTGGATGCAGGCAAGGACACAATAATCCACGTAACACACCCATGTCGACCGTTTTACTGTCAGGGTGTAATCCCTGACAGCGGCGAACGCGTAAGACGATTCGTAAGAAATAAGAAGTTCGTTTACGCTCTCAATCGTTAAACCTGTTACTCGGGCGTCGTCAACATGAAATGCGTCGTTGCCGCATGCCATCGATAAATCCGGAATAAGACTATGAAATTATTAAACCTGCGCAGCATTGCAGCAATCGCACGGCTGGCATGTATTGATGGCCCTGGAAAATTTGCTGCTCTTGCCGCCTTGCTGGCCGGCACAGCTTTTTCGCAATCCGGCTTCGCGCTCAGCCCCTACAGCCAGGATTTTGAGAGCCTCGCAACGGGAGATGGCGCAGCGCTTTCGAATGACGGCTGGCTGGTTGGGGGCAACGTCTTTAACGATCCAGCACTTACGAGCTTTGCCTATGGATACTTCTCGTTTCCGGCGCCGAACCCCGGGGCAGCCTGGTCGGGCATCGTTACCGGGCAGGGCGGCGCACCGCAGGGTGCTCAACAGTTATCAGCCTACAACGATTACAACAATGCCGATCACGGCACCGGGAAATATATTCAGGCCCACCTGTTCCAGGAACAGTTGGGTGCTATTTCAGCATCTGACGTAGGAAAGACCTACTCTTTCACTTTTGATTCAAAGGTCGGTAACCTTATCGCGCCCTCAACGGCTGACGCATTCGTCAAGGTTCTGAAATCTTCGGACCTCTCCTTTGCACAACTCTTTATCGACTCCATTACAACGCATACCCTCGGGGCAAGCTGGGCAACCAACACCATCAACGTAACCATTCTCGCTGCATGGGTCGGTGAAACCCTGCAGTTTGGTTTCCGCAACGTTGCGACAGCCTACAACGCGTCCGGCGTTTTCTACGACAACGTCAGTTTTTCTGCACCATCCCCCGATGCGGACGATGATGGCAATCCTGACAGCAATGACCCCAACGTGAACACTGCCACCGTCGTTGCCGATTCAGGCCCTGCGCCTGCTGGCGCTGCAACTAACTTTGATGTGCTCGCCAACGATGATTTCCTGCCGAACAACGATCCAAACAATGTTGGCACCACCACGCTCACCATCACGGGCGGCACGGCTGGCGGCACCATCGTGCCTAATGCAACCACAGGCGAGATTGCCTACACACCGCTGGCAGGCGAGGCAGGCTCTTCGGTTACTGTCCAATACGAGGTGTGCAACACCGATCCCAACCCGGATGTTTGCGGAACAGCCATACTGACGGTGAATGTGACAGCCGCTGGCGCCGGGTGTACCGTCCCGTGCACGTTGATCTGGGAAGATACCTTTACCGGAACCTCACTGGACCTGGGCAAGTGGGAGTACCAGATTGGCGATGGCAGCAATTACGGCGTACCCGGCTGGGGCAACAACGAGCTGCAGTAC
>JBATGO010000204.1:0-1744 GCA_049665845.1 Pseudomonadales bacterium
CGAATTAACCGGCCGCAAGCTCAACGTTTCGGTTGCGCCAGTAGAAACCTTGCAGACTTCGCGCCTGCTCAACGCGATTACTTCTCCGAACGTTTTTATTCGCGAGGCGGTCATGGCTTCCTGCGCGATACCGGGCATTTATCCGCCGGTTACCCTGTCGGCCAAGAATGATCACGGTGAGCGCCAGGCTTACCTGCCGTCGCGGCAGTGGGTGGATGGTTCGGTCAGCGATGACTTGCCGGCCAAGCGGCTGGCGCGGCTGTATGGCGTCAACCACTATATTGTCAGCCAGACCAATCCGCACGTGATTCCTTTCCTCGCGGGTGAACGCAGCGATCCGGGTCCACTCCGGCATATGGCGATGGCGAGCATGGAAACACTGCGCACCTGGATGAATGCCAGTTTTGAGATCGCGCGCAAGCCGATTGCACGTTCGCAGCTGCTGAGCCGTTTCAGCAGCCTGGCGTTGTCGATAATCAACCAGGAATACCAGGGCGATATCACCATTTTGCCGTCCCAGCGTTTCATGAACCCGCTAAAATTGCTGAGCCTGCGCGAGCCCGAAGACGTGCAGCGGCTCATGCGCATGGGTGAGCACTCGACCTGGCCGAAGCTGGAGATGATCCGCACGCAAACCAAAATCGGCGCGGCGCTGGGACAAATTCTGCGCGAGTACGAAGAGGAAGTGCTGGATACAGCCACCGAAATTGCCAGCAAGCGTGCCAGCTAGGTACCGACAGAGCAAACGCAGCAATAGGCAAACTCTCGCATTACGTAAAGCCGATAAATGCTGCTGCAACAATCACCTGGCTTTAGCGCGTTTTGCCTAAACCCGGCTATAAACGTCTGCGCGCGGGCACCAGCGTCGTGTCAGCGCTGCAGCGGCGGGGGCTGCTATTTCATCGGCAATTTTTACTACCGCAGCGACCAGGTCGGCATCGCGTTCGAGATCGGCGACGCGCAATAACATGGCACCCGACTGGCGCGTGCCAAGCACATCGCCAGGGCCGCGCATTTTCAGGTCCTGTTCCGCCAGCACAAAACCATCGTTACTTTCGCGCAGGATCGCGAGCCGCGCCCTGGCGCGCTGCGATAGCGGTCGCTGGTACATCAGCAGACAGTGACTGGCCACCGCGCCGCGCCCGACCCGGCCGCGCAGCTGATGCAGTTGCGCAAGGCCCAGGCGCTCAGGGTTTTCGATAATCATCAGGCTGGCGTTGGGCACGTCGACGCCGACTTCGATCACGGTAGTGGCCACCAGCAGTTGCAGGTCACCGCGTTTGAAGGCCTCCATCACCTGTGCTTTCTGAACCGGCCTGAGCCTGCCGTGCACCAGGCCAATCGCAAGCCCGGGCAGTTGTTCAGCGAGTTCGCTGGCGGTGGTTTCGGCGGCCTGGCATTGCAGGGCTTCCGATTCTTCCACCAGCGTACAAACCCAGTAGGCCTGCCGGCCTTCATTACGGCAGGCGTTGTCGACCCGCGCGATGACGGCTTCGCGGCGGTCGTTGGCGATCGCAACTGTCTGCACCGGCGTGCGTCCCGGCGGTAGCTCGTCGATAACCGAATAGTCGAGGTCGGCGTAAAAAGTCATCGCCAGCGTGCGCGGAATCGGTGTCGCCGTCATCACCAGCTGGTGTACCGCGCGTCCGTCGCTGCGTTTGCCGGCGAGTACCCGGCGCTGGTCGACGCCGAAGCGGTGTTGTTCATCGACAATCGCGAGGGCGAGATTGGCAAAGACCACATC
>JBATGO010000205.1:0-3417 GCA_049665845.1 Pseudomonadales bacterium
CACCCAACTCGACGACGCACAACAGTCGCAGATTCTGTCACTGCGAGAGTTAGTGGATGCAGAACTCGCTGCAGTCAGCCGCGAGATGTCCACCTACATGCCGGACTCTGAAATTTCCCGTTTCAATCAACTCGCAAGCGGGCAGTGCCTGCACGTAAGCGACAATTTTCTCAAGGTAGTACAGCGCGCAATCGAAATAGGTGAATTATCTGGCGGCAGCTTCAACGCGCTGCTCGCGCCACTGGTCGAGCGCTGGGGCTTTGGCGCCGCCGGCGCGATCAATACGCCTTTGCCGGATCGGGCTGAGATCGAATATTTGCTTGGACTCACTTCCGGCACTGCGATCAGTATTGGTTACGCGCCATCGAGATTATGCAAGCATATTGAAGGCGCTTCGATTGATTTGTCGGCAATTGCAAAAGGCCACGGGGTAGACCGAATTACCGCTCTGCTAGAACGGTCGGGTTACAAAAGTTATCTTGTCGATATTGGTGGTGAACTGCGCGTTGCTGGTCTTAACCCCCGGCAGGATTTATGGACGCTGGCAATTGAACAACCCCGGCGAGATAGTCCTGCCGGCCGCGGCGGCATTCTCGCGACGCTGCGCCTGACCAATCGCGCGGTTGCGACATCAGGTGATTACAGAAATTATTATGAGCGTGATGGTGTGCTTTACTCGCATACTGTCGATCCGCTTACCGGCTATCCGGTGCAGCACGATCTGGCTTCGGTAACCGTTGTGCACAGTGAGGCGATGACGGCAGACGCCTGGGCAACTGCATTGCTGGCTGCGGGACCCGAGCGCGCCATGGCGCTGGTCAGTGAGCAGCAACTGGCCGTGATGCTGGTGAGCAGGCACCAGCCTGGCAAGACCTGGCAAAGGGCCGGGCAGGATCCCGGGGATCCGTATTACTGGTACTCGGAAGCCATGCAACGATATATTGCGCTGCCCTGAACGGGCTTTCAGTTTGCGGCAGTGCTGCTTTTGCCGAGGTCATGCATGTCTTATAATGGGTGCTAACGCGGCTTCACTACATCGGTATACTGCAGCAATAGCGCAGGGACCACGCGGGGTCACGCAAGGGTCATGATAGTAGCGCAGCCATTGGACCATGCGTCAATCCAAACAGTAATGAATACTGTATCCGATCGGAACTACCCGGACTGAAATATAGTGGCGACATTTATTCTTACCCTGTGCTTTCTTGTTGCGGTTACCGCGTCAATGGCGGTAGGCGTGATCTTTGCCAACAGACCGATCAAGGGCTCTTGTGGCGGTATACAGGCGCTTGGGTTGGGCGGTGAATGCGAAATCTGCGGCGGCGACCCTGATGCCTGTGACCGCGAAACCGGAAAATCGCAACCCGCCAACAGCGTTGTGCGAACCAACCCTGCCAGTTATTACGACGCCAGCAAAATAAAATAACGCTGCCGCGGCATCGATGCCCTGCAAAGCCAAATGGCTGCATTACCTTACCGTAGTCGACACGCTCAACCGCCATCCCCGAAACCTGAGCAGCAAACAGCCAGCGTCCGCTTGGTTTTGCGAACCCGACAGCATTTACAGTGTCCAAATTCACGAATGCTGGCCTAAGGTTATTAACAGGCGGTTTGGTTCCAGCATCTTTTGATCTGCGTTAGGCGAGTGATCGCACGTGGTTTGGAGGAGCCGCTTCGGGATGATGTACTCGCTGACTGCCGGCGTGTATTCCCGGGTGGAGCTGGCTTGTGTGAATTGCCATGCGGATGCTTCGCTATGCAGTCAGCCTCACGATATCTGCTGCGTTTCCTCGCCACGCTCGGCGCGGTGTCTTTTACAAGCCCTGCATTTACCGGGCCGCCCGCTTACGCTACAGAAAAACTTCAAACCACGCATGTTGAGGCTGCCAGGGCAGTGCTTGATCCGGGCTGCCATTTACCCGATAGCGCAGCGCTCAGCCGCATTGTGCAGTTGCGTGGCGATAACGGCGGTCACGCAAGCAGCGTGGTTATCAGGCCAAACCTGCTGCTCACAGTCGCGCACGCGCTGGCCGGTGAAGAACGTGTTTACGCAGAAATTGATGGCATATTGCAGCTGGTAACGCCATTGGTAATCAACGAGACACGTGACCTTGCGTTATTGGCGGTTGATACCCGCGAGCTTCAGCCAATTCCTATCAGTGACAGGCCCCTACTGGATAATGAGCGAGTCTGGGCGATAGGCTTTCCGCTCGGCAGGGCGCAACGCACCTCGCACGGTGTGGTGACAGAACGCGCCGACGGCTCGCTTTATACCACTGCACATATCAACCAGGGCACTTCGGGAGGCGGGCTGTTGCGCTGTGCCGACGGGCAAGCCAATAAATATGAACTCGCCGGCATTGTGCGTGCCTATATAGCCGATATCAGTAGCGACGAACCGATCAACACCGGCGACTCTGTTGCCGTTGGCAAAGCGGCTATCATCGATATTCTCGACATCGCAGAGCGCTCCCGTTTCTCATTGGCAACCAACCATTCGCAAGTCGAATTTCACTAGCTTGCCTGTCTTCACCGCCGCTCCTTGTGCCGGCTTGCCCGGCCACGCCATGCCCGCACGTACCTGCGATAAACCTTCGAAACAGCCATGACCGGGTCGGGACTAGGCCAGACCCCAATCAGGCCATCGGCAAGGCAAGCCACGGCCAATCCATATCCTGTTCACAGCAACCCATAGCCAATTCACGGCTACCAAAATAGCCTGCGCCGGATCGCTCGATTGGCAGCGTGCCGAGCGTGCCTGCGCTACGAGCCAGAACTTTCGCATACCCGGCTTGCGGTGATGAACGCTTTGGGCAGGAAACGTCGGTTCCCTTTACAAAATTGGTTATGTAATAAACAGTAAAAATTTTATCTTATTGATATTTATAGAAAATGTATTCTTGGCACAGTGCATGCAATATTACATGTAAATCCAGCAATCATCACTGGCGCAACCAGCCCGGACATGGGCTTAACCGGAACAGGGACAAACAATGAAACACCCCAGACAGACCAGCAAAGTCCTTCAATACCTGACCGTGTCACTCGTGCTCTCGAGCTCTCTGTCCGTGAGTTCACTGGCGAGTGCCGGCCTGATGCTTGAAACCTATGGCTCTGGCAATCCAACGCCTGACGTATTGGGTGAATACCAGATGACGGACTTCGCCCTGACCAATGATACCAATCTAAGTAGCTGGACTTCGAGCGTTGACCTGCCAGGAAGCCTTGCGGGCGAGGTGCGATTCGTCGACCGCAACGATAGCGAGCTGGACATGATGCGTTCAACCGCAAACAGCACAGACTGGTGGGTAAATGGCGAAACCCACGATTACGATATTTTTACCACCCATGTAAACTGGGTTGAGCTGATTCTGCCGGCGAACACCCGCGCTTTTTCTTTCAATGTTGGCGCAAGCT
>JBATGO010000206.1:0-6826 GCA_049665845.1 Pseudomonadales bacterium
AGTTATCGGACGCGTAGCGGCCACCCTTGTTGTCGCCTATACGAATAATGCGCGCTTTGGGCAGGCCGACGGTTTTGTGCCAGATGTTGGCAGCTTCTTCGTCTTCCTCGTATACCGTGACCCAGAGTTTTTCGCCGGGCAGGCCCAGCGTCTGTGTGAGAAACTCCCAGCCAAATGGAATCGCCTCGGCCTTGAAGTAATCGCCAAAGCTGAAATTGCCGAGCATTTCGAAAAAAGTGTGATGCCTTGCGGTGTAACCGACGTTCTCGAGATCGTTGTGCTTGCCACCTGCGCGCACACAGCGCTGTGAGCTGGTCGCGCGCCTGTAGTCGCGCTGTTCGTCGCCGAGAAATACATCCTTGAACTGCACCATACCAGCGTTGGTAAACAGCAGCGTAGCGTCGTTGCCAGGCACCAGCGAACTGCTGGCAACGCGGGTATGGCCGTGCTGTTCAAAATACTGCAGGAATGCTTCGCGGATTTCAGCACTCGACCGGATGCGGCTCATCAAACCATACCCTCACCCAGCCTGAACCCGCCAATGACATGCAGGTGCAGGTGAAACACGGTCTGCCCGCCGCCTTCGCCATTATTGATGATGACGCGGAAACCATCGGCCAGACCAAGATCCAGCGCGAGCTTTTTTGCCACCAGTAACAGATGCCCCAGCAATACCCGGTCATCTTGTGTGGCATCGGCCAGCTTGGGGATTGCGCGCTTCGGGATTACCAAAACGTGCACCGGCGCTTGCGGATTGATATCGTTGATCGCAATGCAGTGTTCGTCTTCGTAAATTTTGTCGGCAGGTATATCACCCGCGATGATCTTGCCAAAAATCGTATCGGTCACAGTCGGCTCCCGTTAATCCAGCGCTTCGATTTCTTCAAGGCTCAACTTGCGCGCTTCGCTCTCGAGCATCACGGGAATATCGTCACGTATCGGGTAGGCAAGCCCGCTGACGCGGCACTGCAGCTCCTCCTTGTCGCGAACGTATTGCAGCGGCGCCTTGCTGACCGGGCAAACCAGGATGTTGAGTAATTTCTTGTCGAGCATGCAGTGGTTTCCTGTGAACGCTGCCATTTGGCAACGCAAAAAATTTATTCGGCTTGCAGATGCGAATCCAGTGCGCCCTGTGCTTCGACAGGCTTCGCGCGCGCTTGCGCCTGCCTATCGAGCAGCAATGCCTGCGCTTCCAGCACCTCGGCCATCGGCCTGACCAGCAACTGCGGATCGAGCCGAACGTTGCCGCCGGCACCGGTCCAGTTCATGCGCCAGTCGAGATGCGCACCGGTTACACGCCCACTGGCGCCAATTTCGGCCACCAGCTCGCCCTGTTGCACAGGCTGGCCAACCTCGACCAGCAATTTACTCAGGTGCAAAAAGGTGGAAGAGAGGCCGTGGCCGTGATCGATGATCAGCGTGCCGCCGGAAAAATAAAGATCGGGCTCCGCAAGCGTTACCAGCCCGCTGGCAGGCGCTACCACCGGCGTGCCTGCAGGCTGCGCCACATCCACGCCGTAGTGCGGGCGACGCGGCTCGCCATTATAAACGCGCTGCGAACCGAACACACCGGTAATAGGCCCCGTTGCCGGCCAGATAAAGCCGGCAAAAAAATCATTCTGCGCGCGCTGCTGCCGTCGCGCCTTGCCAACCATGCGCGCCTCGCGGCGCGAGCGCGCTACCTGTTCCGGATTGGGCGCGACGAACTTTTGCGCGACACCTTCTATACGCTGGACGTCATAGTCGCGCGCAGCAATCGAATAGGCCAGCGTCTCGACGCGCCTCACGCCTTGCTTGATAGCATGCCATTGCAGTTCGAGCTCGGGCGCTGCATCCCGATCCAGTGCAATAATAAAACGGCCATCACTGTCGAGTTGCAGTATTTGCTCGCCAAGATACACTTGCTCACCTTCGGCGAGCTGCCCTCGCAACAGCCCGCCCTGCACAAAATCGCCCTGCAGTTCCAGCCCGAATGCAGCACAGGTGGTGCACAGCGCCAGCAGCCCGCTGAGTACTTTGCACAAGCCCCCGCACAACGCTCGCAGCGGGCCACTCATGACGAATTTTTGTCGCAGGTATTTGGTTAAAATTCGCATAAGATTCACTGTAACAAATCGCACATTCACTGCAAGCCTATGTCCCGCTACCGCCCGCCGAGTCCCAAAGGTTCCAACTATATCACCCCGGAGGGCGAGCGCGCCCTGCGCGCCGAGCTGAGGCAACTGTGGAAAGTTGAGCGACCACAGGTTACCAGCGCGGTTCACGAGGCGGCGAAAAACGGTGACCGCTCCGAGAACGGCGATTACATCTATGGCAAACGCCGACTGCGAGAAATCGACAGCCGCGTGCGGTTTCTTGGCAAGCGACTGGACGCGCTGCAGGTCGTCGATGCGCTGCCTGAGCGCCGCGATACCGTATATTTTGGTGCCTGGGTGGAGCTGGAAGATGAGCTGGGCGAGGCTTATTGCTACCGCATTGTCGGGCCGGACGAATTCGACCTCGCGGCAGGCAAGCTCAGCATGGATGCACCGCTGGCCCGCGCACTGTTAGGCAAGCAACGCGATGCCGAAATCGAATTTTGTACCGGCGACAAGGTCGTGTGCTACACCATCGTCAATATCCGTTACGAACCACCTGGCGCTGGTTAAACAAAGCCCCCCGCCAAGGTCCTCCGTGGCCTCAGGCGAAAAGCCTGCATCGCACTGGTTTGGGCGTTTGCACTGCGGCTGCACTGGTCATAAGCACAGGCAATTGCGCGCCGCACAAGCGTCCCGTTTTCTGTGTTTTATTTATACACTTTCGTCGCTAAGTCCCGAAAAAGCCTGTTATTTCGGACAGGCATTATTGTGAACCAGATCGCAGCGGCAATGCGCTATGAACCGCCTTTGAAGGGTGTGCTGACTATACTTGGTAGAGCAGCAGCGACCGCCTTGAGCGCGAACAGCTATCGAGCCTTGATACGCGTTCGCCCTACCGGGCACCATTAAAGGCCAGCACCATAGCGATGCGCAACACTGACAAAAGCGATCAGGCGATTACCAATCGGGTGTATATCTCGATTACTGTCGCAGTATTGCTGAGCATCGCACTCATCCTGTCTGGAATCTGGAATGCCGAACAGACCGGCCAGATCGCCGAGCGCAATATCGACACCAGCGTCAAACTGCGCCAGCTGAGCGACGCTTTCAACCTGCACCAGCAGTCCATGAGTTCAGCAATCGATTTCGCTGTAACCAGCGGCGATGCGAGCTGGCGCTCGAATTACGAGAAACACCTGCTGGACCTGCAGCAAGTCATGATCAGCGCTGAAAATTCGCTGCAGGACGAAATCGTCACTGCCATTCGGGAAAAAGCCGCTGCTGTGCTGCAACAGGAACGCGAATTGTTTCAGTTGATTGCACAGGACCAGCAGCTGGCTGCTTTTGAACTGCTCGCTTCCGATGCCTACCAGGAGAACAAGATCGAGCAGGAACGCATGGCGTTGACCTTGCGCGCCACCCTTGAGCGCCGCTCGCGTGAAATCATAGAGACGCTGTCGAGCCGCTTGCGCCAGACTACCATGGCACTGCTGATGCAAATCGTGCTGATCGTATGTATCTGGTTTTATATCATCGCGGTGGTCAAACGCTGGCAAGCATTGCAGCGCGAGCACCGCAACGAACTCAGCCAGCTCGCTCACTACGATCCGCTTACCGGCATTGGCAACCGGGCACTGTTCCAGATACGCCTCGAAGCTGCCTTCCAGCAGGCGCGGCGCGACCGCAAGCCGGTAGGTCTGCTGCTCACCGACATCGACCACTTCAAGGATGTCAACGACAGTCTTGGCCATGATATTGGCGACCGCCTGCTGATTGAAGTGGCTGAGAAAATCCAGTCGACCTGTCGCGAATCCGACACTGTCATCCGCCTCGGCGGCGACGAGTTCGCGATTATCATCACCAACCTTGAATCCAAACGCGACAGCGGGCTGCTGGCCAACAAGATCCTCTCGATTTTTGAGCGGGATATCAGTATCCGGGACCATGAGATCAGTACCGGAACCAGCATCGGGCTCGCCTTTTATCCCGACGACGCCACCACCGCAGAAGAGCTGCTGCGCAAAGCCGATATGGCGCTCTACGAAGCCAAACGCGCCGGGCGTCGAAATTTCAAATTCTTCGACGCCGCGATTGAAGCCAGTGCGCGCAGCAAGGTCGATATGCAGAAAGGTCTGATCAGCGGGCTGGAAAATGAGGAATTCAAACTGTATTACCAGCCCCTGATCGATATGCACAGCGGTGCAGTGATCGGCGTCGAGTCGCTGATCCGGTGGTTTCACCCGGAACAGGGCATGGTGCCACCGGATCAATTTATCAGCGTCGCGGAAGAAAGCCGCCTGATCATTCCAATTGGAAGCTGGGTTCTGCGCGAGGCATGCCGGCAACAGGTCGCCTGGGAAAAGCGGGGGCTGCCGCCCCTGAGCGTCGCGGTTAACCTTTCGGGTGTGCAATTCGGCGAAAATAACCTCGTCGACCTGGTCGAAAAAATCATGACCGAAACAGGTATTAAAAAGAGCCTGTTAACGCTGGAAATTACCGAAAGCACGTTGATGGAAGATGTCAACGCGGTTGTTGCGCGCCTGCATGCACTCAATTCACTGGGGCTGAAACTGGCGATCGACGACTTCGGCACCGGTTACTCCTCGCTGGCTTATCTCAAGCGCTTCCCGATACATCACCTGAAAATCGACCGCGAATTCGTCAACGAATTGCCCCATAACACACACGATGTCGCGAGTGCCCGCTCGATCATCAAGATGGCGCACGAGCTGGGCGTAAGCGTGGTAGCCGAGGGTATAGAGAACCAGTCGCAACTCGACTTTCTGAAAAAATCCGGCTGCAACTTCGGCCAGGGCTACTACTTCGGCAAGCCGATGCAGGCCGATGAATTCGAGCAGTGGTTTACTTTCGTCACCCAACCCCACCCCGAAGCCGGTAACATGTAGGCCTTTGCCACGAAGCCTTACAAACCGGCCGCGAAAATCCTGCAACGCTGCCAAAAAATCCTGTTAGTTTGCACTGCCACGTTGATTGGCCCATCCCGCCTGCAGCTTCGTATTATAATGCCCGGCTCACCTGCACAGGAATGCACTCATGGCTTTCGATGGCCCGGTAAACTTCAACCACCACCAGCCCGAAAAAATCGGTGTTTTAATCAGCAACCTCGGTACGCCCGAGGCGCCGACACCGCGCGCTCTGCGCAGGTACCTGAAGCAATTCCTATCTGACCCGCGGGTAGTGGAAATCCCGCGGCCGATCTGGTGGCTTATCCTGCACGGTATTATCCTGCGCACGCGACCCGCCAAATCGGCGAAGCTGTACGAATCTGTCTGGACCGAGCGCGGCTCGCCGCTGCGCTGGCATACCGAAGACCAGCTCGCAGCACTGCGCGAAAACCTGAACGAAAAGCTTGGCAGCGCTGCGGCGCGGCTCGAATTTCGCTATGCAATGCGTTACGGCGAACCTTCAATCGAACGCTGCGTTGATGAAATGCGCGCTGCCGGTGTAAACCATTTACTGGTATTGCCGCTTTACCCGCAGTACGCAGCTTCCACGACAGCTTCTACATTTGATGCACTGAACGAGGCCCTCGGTAAGTCACGCTGGATACCGCAATTGCAGTTCGTCGCCGGCTATTGCGATGACCCTGCATACATTGCCGCCTGTGCCGAACAAATCGAGAGCCATTGGCAGCGCAACGGCAAGGGCGACAAACTGCTTCTTTCCTACCATGGCCTGCCGCGTTTCCACCTCGAAAAAGGTGACCCCTACCACTGCCAGTGCCACAAAACCTCGCGCCTGATCAGCGAGGCACTGGGTATCAGCCGCGACGATGTGATCACCACCTTCCAGTCGCGCTTTGGCCGTGCCGAGTGGCTGAAACCCTACACCGATGAAAGCATGAAAAGCCTGCCAGCCAGGGGCGTGAAGAAACTCGACGTTTTTTGCCCGGGCTTCGCCGCCGACTGTCTAGAGACACTCGAGGAGATGGCAGAGGAAAACAAGGCTTATTTTATGCAGGCCGGCGGCAGGCAGTACCACTACATTCCCGCCTTGAATAGTAGCAAGGCACACATTGGCGCGCTCAGCGGTATTGTGGAACGAAATGTTCAAAGCTGGCTTGCCGCGCCCGCACGCGATGCGAAAACCTGCCAGCGCGAGGCAGAACAAAAACGCGCCAGTTACGGGGAGATATAACACCACGGGGACAGTTTACTATTGCTCTGAAGATGCAAAAGTAAACTGTCCCCGTCGGCACGCCTTTGTTACAATCGCCGCGCTGCGCGCTCGTAGCTCAACTGGATAGAGTATCGGGCTTCGAACCCGAGGGTTGCAGGTTCGAGTCCTGCCGGGCGCGCCACTCACTTCGTTCGTTCCCGCCCTTGCATGGACTGCCGGCCCTCAAGCACAGCTTGACGGCGTTCAGCTTCGTGCAAAGCTGCGCTTTGCAAACACTCGCCTCACCCTGCCGGGCGCGCCACTCACTTCGTTCGTTCCCGCCCTTGCGTGGACTGCCGGCCCTCAAGCACAGCTTGACGGCGACTTGGTCAAATTATGAGTTGACCCATAGATGCAGGTAGATACTTGCGATAAACCCTAAAACAATCACTGGCGTCCACTTCAGGTGGCCAAAAAAAGTGTACTTGCCATGCGCTTGACCCATCAGCGCAACGCCTGCAGCAGAACCTATCGACAGCATACTGCCACCGACACCAGCCGTCAGGGTGACAAGCAGCCACTGCAGTTCATCCATGGCAGGCTCCATTTGAAGAACGGCAACCATGACA
>JBATGO010000207.1:0-3239 GCA_049665845.1 Pseudomonadales bacterium
ACAAAGGGCTGATACGAACAGGCGAGGACCTGGGATTAACTGCCCGAGCTACCGGACGCCTGGGGGATTCACCGGGTAACGGTGTGGTTTGGGGGAAATGACAACGCCTACGTCAGGAATTTCCGGTTAGGCAAACGAGCGGCACAATCCGGATTCGCCCCGTACCACCGGCCGAAGCCTGCATTTTAAGGCAGCGACTATGCAATCATCTATTAACAGCCGGTAATCTAGCGCTGATTGCGATGGGAATAGTGAACAAAAGCCGCCGCCTAGCTGAGCTTCTTCAACATCGACAACGGCGCCACCTGGTAAAGGATGCGAATAAACGCCCAGGGCCATACGGGTACATAACTGTTCGCACCTTCTTTTTCGATCGCCCGCACCAGCGCCTTGCAACCGGTTTCGGTATCGACCATGAAGGGCGTGTTTTTCACTTTCTCGTTGATTTCACTGCGAATAAATCCCGGGTGTACGGTTGACACCACAATCGGTGTATCGAGCAAATCAATCCGCATCCCCTCACTCATCGACGACAGCGCCGCCTTGCTGGCCGCATAAACGCTCAACGCACGCCGCGCACCACGCAGCGCACTGATCGATGAAATGGTTACCAGGTGACCCGCGTTTTGCTTGCGGAAAATTTCCAGCGCCGCTTCACACTGCGCCAGCGCAGAAACAAAATTGGTCGTTGCAGTTTGCCGGTTGGCACTGAAGTAACCCGTGCCAATTGAAGCGCCCTTGCCCATGCCTGCGTTAACAATAATACGGTCCAGCGCGCCCATATCCTGCTCGAATGCACGGAACACTTCGAACACCTGATCGTGGTTATCGACATCGAGCGATCGGGTAAACACGTTAACCTCGGGATTGATCGATGCGATTTCGTCGCGAAGCGTCTCGAGTCGTTCAACCCTGCGCGCGCACAGCGCCAGGTTGCGACCCATACGGGCAAACTCCAACGCCATGCCACGGCCCAGCCCCGAACTCGCACCGGTTATAAGAATATTTTGCCGCGTCATACAACACCCCTGTTTTCTGGAAACACTCACTCGGCCAGAACTGCGAATATCGGGCTAATTAGAACACAGCCGGGCTGCTACCGCGATCATGAAGCTTTCTGCGAAATCCAGCAGCGGCGAATACAGCTCGCCGGCAAGCGCTGGCTAGCACCTGACCAGTACGCGAAAGCAGCAACAGATCCAAAGCGGTGCTGGATGCGTAGGCGTTAAGGCGAACAGACTGCTGTCTGGGCCTCGAGCGATCCATTGCCAATCGGCAGGTCCACGCGAACAGGTGAAATAGATGGAGAACAGCCAGGTACATATCAAACAGCGCGGCCTGATGCTTTTCAGCAATGACCTGCGCCTGCATGACAATCCAGCGCTGGCTCGCGCTGCAGAAATGTGCGAATCACTTGCCTGCGTCTACATTGTGAATCCACGCTGGTTCGAAACAGATCGCTTTGGCTGTCGCCACATTGGTGAGCATCGCTGGCGCTTTCTGCTGGAATCACTCGCCGACCTGCAGGCCAGCCTGATGGCGCTGGGGCAACGCCTGCTGGTCTTGCAAGCCGAGCCCCGTGAAACGATTGCCGCCCTGCTTGATGCCAACCGCATTGACGCTCTGTTCGTTTCGGACCACGCGCTTGACGACTGCGATCAGGCTGCAGTTTATTACAGCAACAGTCTGTTGTGCGCGCTGGAAGAGGTTTTTCCCCGGCTCCATATCATCAGGAAACAGGCTTCGACGCTGTTTAGCCAGGACAACCCGGCGCTTGACCTGGGCGACCTGCCCGGCTCCTTCACCCCTTTTCGAACGCGCGTCGAAAACCTGCCAACTGTAAAACCGATCCGCGCACCAATTACACTACCTGCGATACTGGTTCTCGAGCAGGAAGCCTTCGCTGCGGGCAACCGGGAAATCGATTCCTACATGCGCATGGAACGCGCGCTTGACGGCAGATCCAGCACGCACCATGGCGGCGAGAACGCAGCACTCGAACAACTGCAACAATATTTTAGCCCGCGCAACGTTGATTCCGGCCACAGCGACGCGTCGCAATTGCCTCCGGTGCAATATAAAGATACACGCAATGCACTTGCGGGATGGCTAAACTCAACCAAATTTTCTGCATGGCTGGCAAATGGCAGCTTGTCCGTGCGCACGCTCAAGCAAGCGCTGGAACTGTTCGAGCGCAACATAAGCGCCAGCGAAAGTACCTACTGGATTTATTTTGAGTTACTCTGGCGTGAGTTTTTTTACTGGCATACAAAGCGACATAGTGACCGCATTTTTGCACTCGAGGGTGTACGCAGCAAAAAGCCGCTTGCCAGTTTTTATCCATCCCGCTTCAAACAGTGGTGTGAAGGAACAACGATCTGGCCACTGGTTAACGCAGGTATGCGTGAATTAAATGCAACGGGCTACATAAGCAATCGTATGCGACAGATCGTCGCCAGCTGCCTGGTCAATGAGCTGCAACTCGACTGGCGTGCCGGTGCGCGTTACTTCGAACAGCAACTTATCGACTACGACACCAGTGCCAATTGGGGTAACTGGCAGTACATTGCGGGCGTCGGCGCGGATCCACGCGGCGGCAGGCACTTCAACTTAAAAAAACAGGCGCAAATCTACGACCCCGATGGCAGCTATGCCGCGCGATGGTGCAAGGCGTCCGAAAACCGCACTCCAGCGATGGGCATCGGGGATACGGTAGATGCCGCAGACTGGCCAATCGCATAACAACATTTACGGGCAACTGTAAAACATTTCGCGTAGCCCGTTAATTAATCGTTGCTGGTTAACTGGAAAATCGCTAGGTAATCGTTTTTTCAAGATGTCCAGACTTCAGTCGGCGCTGGTAATCAAGCAGTTCACGCTTGACAATCGGCGCCAGAAGATAAAGCGCAATAATATTCGGCAATGCAATAACAAACACCAGTGCATCCGAAAATGCGAGTACCGCGTCAAGCTTGATGGTGCAGCCCAATACAGCGAATGCACAGAAAACCAGTTTAAACGAGGTTTCTGCGAGCCAGCAATCGCCCACCAGGTAGGTCCAGCCTTTCAAACCATAATAAGACCAGGCGATCAGCGTTGAAAACGCAAACAAAACCGTGATGATCGAAAGCGGGATGGTCGACCAGGCGATTGTACCGCCGAAAGCGCGCGACGTTAGCTCGACACCCTGCACACCGGCGCCGGCAATCTCCGGTGAATAGACCGTGGTCAGGATAACC
>JBATGO010000208.1:0-2101 GCA_049665845.1 Pseudomonadales bacterium
GCAGGTAACTTACCTTGGTGGCGGTTTTGGCCGCAGGTCTACCGTTGATTACCCGGAGCAGGCGGTAAAACTTGCGCAGGCAATGCCGGGCGTGCCGGTCAAAATGATCTGGTCGCGTGAAGAAGACATACAACACGATGTCTATCGCACCGCGACGGTCGCCAGGCTGAAAGCAGGAATTAACAAGGATAAAACACCGAGCGCGTGGGAAATGCAGTTCGTCGACAAAAACGATCCTGCCGATGCAACACGCATTCACTACGCTATTCCCAACCAGTACGTGCATTTCACTGAAACGGAAACCCATGTGCCGTTTGGGCCGTGGCGCAGCGTCGACCATACCCAGCATGCGTTTTTCATGGAATCGTTTATTGACGAGCTCGCGATAAACGCCGCTGCCGACCCCTTCGAATATCGCCGCGCGTTGCTGGCCGGCAAGCCGCGCATGCAAAAGGTGCTGGAAAAGGCTGCAACAATGTCGAACTGGGGGCGCAGCATGCCGGCAGGCCATGCCCAGGGCATTGCCATTCATACCGCCTTTGGTACGACCGCAGCCGAGGTTGTAGAAGTCGATGTCAGTTCGGGCGTACCCAAGGTGAAGAAAGTTTTCTGCGCTGCCGACCCGGGCTTTGCCATGCACCCTGACGGCTTCATCGCGCAAATGGAAAGCGGCATCATTTACGGCCTGACCGCGGCAATTTACGGCAACATCCAAATCCGCAACGGCGCTGTCAAACAGTCGAATTTCCACGACTATAAAATGCTGCGCATGGATGAAGCGCCCGACATCGAAGTGGCTATTATCAATGGTGGCGGCAGGCTTGGCGGCGGTGGCGAACCCGGTACCCCGCCGGTATCACCCGCTTTGACCAATGCGATCTATGCAGCAACCGGCAAACGCATTCGTGAACTGCCGGTTAGCCTGCATGACCATAGCTACGCCTAGGGATCAGTTGCTCATTTGCATCGCCCACTCTCAACCCGGTTCTGCACATGGCGTGCTTGCCCTGCGAAGCCAATGAGCGCGGGATTGCCGGGTTTGCGACCCCGAAGACAAGGAGTTGGCAGTGAGATCTTCAAAAAGCGACATTTCACGCCTTGCCAGCGTCTGCAGATGAAGTAGAATGCGCCGCTGTCTGCAGCCGGGCGATCGAAAAACGTGCAGACGCACTGCCTGATTGCTCCCACTCCAACCGCAAGCACCGTCACCGGCACTGGCCCAGCGAGTGCGCACTCAGCTTGCACTGCAGAAAAAACCTTAAATTTCATTGAGTTGTGTCGGATCGATTGCCGTCACAGCAGTCCACAGCCAGGGAATATTGCCTATGCTCGCCGTTAAAAACCTCGAAAGACTGATGGAAATCGAAGCCGACCTGAAAGCGCAGTGGGAAGCCAAACTGGCCACCAAAGACGCAGAATTGGAAAAAGTCGAACAATTAAAAGAAAAACTCGAGGCAAAACTCGAAAAACAGCGCAATACACTCGCCGAGCAGCAACAAAAAATCACCGAAATTTCTGCAGCGGCCAGCGATACCAGCCGTATCGAACAGCTTAATCGCGAGCTGGACAGCCGCGCCACGCGCTTGCAGGAAGAAGCCGCCACGCAGAAAAAACGCATCAAGGCCCTGCAGCGAGAGCTCGCTGCGGAGCGCGAAGAATTAAAATCGCTCAAGCAGTTTGACGCTCAAAAACTCAAGAAGAATCTCGACGCGAACAAGAAGAAGCTGGCTGAAAAAATCAGTGCCAACGATCTGCTGCAAAAAAGCAACAACAAGCTCAAGAAAGAAGCAGAGGAGATGCGCACCAAACTGAAATCGCTGGAAGCCAAGGCCGAAACCGAAGCCAGCGATGATACCGGCGAAGCGCCAGCCAAGGACCGGGCAAGCAAGCAAAAAGCGTCGTTAAAAACCGCGAAGAAAAAGCAGCCAAAAGCAAAAAGCGAAGAAAAGCTGGAAGCTACAGCCTGATTCGAACGGTACTTAGCCCGATGTCGGGAAATAAGCCCTGTAACGACTACGGTCAAAGGGTTTTAACTGATATTGGGTTTGCAGGAAACTGACCAGGTCGATTAGCTGCGTAACCGTCATGACGTCGTTATAGT
>JBATGO010000209.1:0-6869 GCA_049665845.1 Pseudomonadales bacterium
AAGCTTGGTGGCGATATCATCGAAGTCGCGCTACTGAAGCATCTCACCACGCTGGAGGATGATGCCGAGCCGTTGCGTCTGCTGGAAAAAAATCGCCTGCGAATTTACACCGCGCAATCCGGCCTGATCCCGCAACAAAACGCAGGTGCGGCTAGGCCAATGTTCAGCAGTGCACAGGAAAGTTACAGCATGCAGGCTGGCCAGCCACTCGATGTAGTGCTGCGCTTTAATGACGCCGACGGCGTCGTGGTAAACAAAACCTTTCACTTTAAACCCGGCGCGCACGCTATTGGCGTGAACTACCGCATCGACAATAAAGGTGAAAGTGACTGGCAGGCTACTTTCTACGCGCAGATCAGCCGCGACAACAGCGAAGACCCCGGCACCGAAAGCGCCGGCTTTGGCATGCAAAGCTATCTCGGTACGGCAACCACGACCGAAGACTCTCCCTACGAAAAAATCCCGTTCAAGGATATCCAGAAGAAAGACTATCGCTACACCCATATCGACGGCTGGGTCGCGATGATCCAGCATTATTTTGTCAGCGCCTGGGTGCCGCCTCGCGGTGAGCAGTTCAATTACTTCACCCGCTATGCACGCAACGACCTGAATGTCATCGGCCTGTACGGCAACCCGCTTGTCGTGCCGCCCGGTGGCTCGGTAGAAACCGGCGCTTTGTTTTACGCAGGTCCAAAAAACCAGTATCGCCTGGCGGAAATAGCCAAGCATCTGGACCTGACGGTCGACTACGGCTGGCTGTGGATGCTGGCGCAACCGCTTTACGCCTTGCTGCACCTGTTTGCAACCGGCGACCTGCACGCCTTTGGCAAGGTCTTTCACGTATTCGGTGGCTTTAACAACTGGGGCGTCGCGATCATTATGCTCACGGTCGTGGTCAAGCTGGTGTTCTTCAGGCTGTCGGCGTCCAGCTATCGCTCCATGGCGAACATGCGCCGCGTACAACCCAAGCTGCTCGCGCTTCGCGACCGTCACAAGAACGACAAGCAGGCGCAGAGCAAGGCGATGATGGAGCTGTACCAGAAGGAAAAAATTAACCCGCTGGGGGGTTGCCTGCCGATCCTGATACAGATGCCGGTGTTTATTGCCCTGTACTGGGCGCTGATGGAAAGCGTGGAACTGCGCCATGCGCCTTTTGCGCTATGGATAAATGATCTTTCAGTGATGGATCCGTACTTTATCCTGCCATTGATAATGGGCGCGACCATGTGGTTCCAGCAGCGCATGAATCCCGCGCCACCGGATCCCATGCAGGCCAAGGTCATGGCCTGGATGCCTGTAATCTTTACCTTTTTCTTCCTGTGGTTCCCGGCCGGCCTGGTCATTTACTGGGTGTCCAACAATATCCTGTCGATCGCGCAGCAGTGGGTAATTACGCGGCAGATCGAGCAGCAGGCAGCAGATAAACCTGCGTAACCTTGCTGTGCAACTGTACTGCGCATACGCTTCACACCATGCAACCGCCGACAATTGCCACAGCCAAAACAGCCGCAAAGGATGTTGTAACTGAAACGATTGCAGCAATAGCCACACCGGGCGGGCGCGGCGGCATTGGTGTGGTACGCGTCTCCGGGCCACTGGCTAAAAATATTGGCCGCAAAATCACTGGCCTGGCTTTGCAGCCCCGCCACGCCCACCTCGCTGACTTTACAGGCGCCGACCAGCACCCCCTGGATCGCGGCCTTGCTATTTATTTCGCCGCACCGCGCTCCTACACGGGCGAAGACGTGCTGGAGTTACAGGCCCACGGCAACAGTTTTGTGCTGGACGAAATACTGCAACGCGTACTGCAGTTGGGCGCCCGTCTCGCAAGGCCCGGCGAGTTTACCGAACGCGCGTTCCTGAACGATAAAATCGACCTCGCCCAGGCCGAGGCCATTGCCGACACCATTGCCAGCAACAGCCGCGCCGCCGCACGCTCGGCAGTAGCTTCGCTGGTCGGCGAATTTTCCGGCAAGGTACATGCTTTGCTTGATTCGCTTACCGAACTGCGCACCTATGTCGAAGCGACCATTGATTTTCCGGAAGAGGAGATCGACCTGCCCACTGATAGCTTCATCAAGCGCAGCTTTAATGAAACGTTAGCCAACATCGCCGCGGTGCTGCACCAGGCCACCGTGGGTAACATTGTTCGCGAAGGTTTGAGTACCGTGATTGTCGGCGCGCCGAACGCCGGTAAATCGAGTTTACTTAACCGGCTCAGTGGCGACGATATCGCCATCGTCAGCGCACAGGCCGGCACCACGCGCGACATGCTCCGCGCTGACATTGAACTCGCGGGTATTCCTCTGCAACTGGTCGATACTGCAGGGCTCCGGAAGTCCGCCGATGAAATCGAACGCGAAGGCATACGCCGCGCCGGCGTGCAGGCCGCGCGGGCCGATATCGTAATACTGGTAAAGACTGCCGATAGCTCGCCCGCGGCCGATGACGTGCCGACTCGCGAGGCGCTGGCCAGGGAGCTTGCACAGTTTGGCGTTGCGCCAGGCGATGATGCCGCATTGATCCTGCTGTACAACAAGATCGATCTGCACCACCGGCCCGCTAAGTTGCTGCGCGCGGCAACGGCCTCAGACCGCTACGCAGTGCTTTCTGTTTCAGCGCTTGCCGGCGAGGGTCTGGACTTGCTGGCGAAGTCTGTACGCGACATGTATGCGCTGGACCAGGGCGGCGAAACCACCTTCACCGCAAGGCAGCGCCATATCGATATACTGCGCGCTGTACAAGCTGCACTAATCGACGCAGAGCGGCAGCTGCAAAAAAATGGTGCCGCGGAATTATTCGCCGAAGACCTGCGCAAGGCACAGCAGCGGCTGGGAGAGATCACCGGGCAATTTCGCAGCGACGATTTGCTGGGGGAAATCTTTTCGACTTTCTGTATCGGTAAATAGCGCCATAGTTGTTGCGTGCCGCTCTTCCTGAAAAATCCAATGCAGGCTCAGGCAGCCTGCCAACGACGCATTTTTGTTTTAAAGCGCGCGCGCAGGTAATCCATCTGGTCACCTACGATTTGCCGGTTGCTCAGGTACATAAACTCGTAGGCATTGGGTGTGAAAGGGATGGCCAGTAGCGCCATACTGGACTGTTCAGGTGTGCGACCTCCCTTGGCGTTATTACAACGCTGGCAGGCTGCAACGACATTGTTCCAGCGATTGAGCCCGCCCTGCGACAGGGGCACCACATGATCGCGGGTCAACAGGCCATCGGGAAATTGCTGGCCGCAGTACATGCAAAAATGATCATCGCGGCGAAACAGGGTACGGTTGGACAGTGCGGGTACGGTGCGCTGTTTTTCAATATCGCCACTGCAGGCAAGTATGGCCGGCAAATGCAAAACAGACTGGCAGCCGCTGGCATTGATGCCACCGTGCATCGTTATCGCGTTTTCACCCAGTGACCAGACGATCAGGTTTTTGACCGCCAGGGTCGCCGCCTCCTCGCGACTGATCCAGGCTACCGGATAGCCAGTTTTATCCAAGCGCAAAACTCGCACAGCAAATCCCACCCGCTACGCTCTTTTATTGTTACGTTAAACAGCAGTTCATGCACAGCGACGTGCTGCTTGCAAACTGTGTGAACATAGTACGCCACTGTCCGCACACAGCTTATACAAAAATACTAACAGATTTAGCTATTTACCAAAATCAGCAAGTGTTCTGCAGGCATTCCTGTGTACAGCCACTGGAGATCCATCTATTAACTCCAGCAAAACCGCGCCGCGATCGCGGCAAGGCCACTGCAGCGCAAGGTTTATGCACCTTTCTCCACTCCTGGACACAGCCTGCCCAAGCTTTAACGACAGGCTTTTGCATATGGTAACTTATTGTTTAATAAAGCTTAATGCGTTTTTTACCTAAAAGAGAGAAAGCTAATATTTACTAATTCAGGAACATACTTATATAAGAAATATTTCTTTACTAATTAATTAATTAACGTGTCGACGGTAAAACCGGATTGCCTGAAACAGACTTTTGACCTTCGAACCAGCGTGCTATAGTCCGCGCCCTTTTTCGCAAATCAGCCAGATTTCAATCACAGCCAACCAATGCAATACCCGGAACAATACGACGTGCTGGTCATCGGTGGGGGCCATGCCGGCACCGAAGCCGCGCTCGCGGCTGCACGGCGTGGCAGCCGGACCTTGCTGTTGACCCACAGCATCGAAACGCTGGGGCAGATGTCGTGCAACCCCGCGATTGGTGGCATAGGCAAAAGTCACCTGGTTCGCGAGGTCGACGCGCTGGGTGGCGCTATGGCGCACGCCGCCGATCGGGCCGGCATTCACTTTCGCGTGCTCAATGCGAGCAAGGGCCCGGCAGTTCGCGCCACGCGCGCCCAGGCCGACCGGGTTCTGTACAAGGCGGCCATTCGGGAACAACTTGAAAACCAGCCCAACCTGTCGTTGTTCCAGGCTGCGGTGGACGATTTGCTGGTGGAAGAGCATGTCGACGGTTTGCGCGTGACAGGCGTGCGCACGCAAATCGGCCTGGCATTTTGTGCGCCTGCGGTAGTGCTCGCCGCCGGCACATTCCTTGGCGGCAAAATCCATATCGGGCTCGACAGCCACGCTGGCGGTCGCGCAGGTGACCCGCCGTCTAACGCCTTGGCTCAGCGGCTGCGAGAATTGCCGTTTCGTGTCGCGAGATTGAAAACCGGTACGCCACCGCGCATCGATGCACGCTCTATCGATTTTTCCAAGCTGGAAAACCAGCCTGGCGATACGCCATTACCGGTGATGTCATTTCTCGGTGATGCATCTGAACATCCGCCGCAGGTGTCTTGCCATATTGCGAAAACCAATGCGCAAACGCACGATATCATCCGCGCTGGGCTCGATCGCTCGCCCATGTATAGCGGTGTAATCGAGGGCGTGGGCCCGCGCTACTGCCCGTCTATCGAAGACAAGATCCATCGCTTTGCAGACAAGAGTTCGCACCAGGTTTTTATCGAGCCCGAGGGTTTGAATACCCACGAAATTTATCCCAACGGTATCTCGACCAGTCTGCCTTTTGATCTGCAAATTCGTTTCGTGCGTTCAATGCAGGGTTTTGAATCTGCGCAAATCACGCGTCCCGGCTATGCCATCGAATATGATTTCTTTGATCCGCGTGACCTGAAACCGACGCTGGAAACGAAATTTATCAACGGCCTGTATTTCTGCGGCCAGATCAACGGCACCACCGGATACGAGGAGGCGGCCGCGCAGGGGTTGCTGGCCGGTGCCAACGCGAGCCTGCAGGTGGCAGGTGAAGCGCCGCTGACGCTGCGTCGCGACGAGTCTTACATTGGCGTGATGGTAGACGACCTGATTACTTTGGGCACTGCGGAACCTTATCGCATGTTCACCAGCCGGGCTGAATATCGCCTTACGCTGCGCGAGGACAACGCCGACCTGCGTCTCACCGAACGCGGTCGCGAAGCGGGTTTGGTCGACGACAGTCGCTGGCGAATTTTTGCCGGCAAACGCGAACGCCTTGAGCAAGAACGCGCAATGATGCGCAAACATTTCGTGCAAGCTGGTTCCGCTGCTGCGAAAACACTTGCCGCAAAACTTGGCAAACCGCTGGCGCGCGAGTACAGCATGGCCGACCTGGTGGTGCGACCGGAACTGGCTATTGCCGATGTCTATGCCGCCTGCGAACTGCCCTGCCCGCCCGCTGATGTTGCCGAGCAACTGGAAATATCGGCGCGCTATTCGGGCTATATCGACAGGCAGCGCGACGAAATTGCACGGCTTCGGGATAGCGAAACCACTGCCTTGCCGCAAGGCTTTGACTACGATCGCGTGAACGGCTTGTCTAACGAAGTGCGCGACAAACTCAAACAGGCGATGCCCGAAACACTCGGCCGCGCCGCGCGTGTGCCGGGTGTAACGCCGGCTGCGATTTCATTGCTGCTGGTTTACCTGAAAAAAACCGGGCAGTTGAAGACGGCACAGTCGCTGCAGAGCGGTGAAGGTCCCTGCAAGGCCGAAAGTTCTGGCAAGGCCGTTGCCGGTTGAGTCCGGGCGCCAGGGGCCCGTTTATGCCAGCTTCCTCCTCCCCAGCCAGCGTGCTGGCACAGGGACTGGAAAAACTCCCACTTAAAATAACAAATAACGATAGTGAGCGCTTACTTCACTATATAGAGTTGCTGGCTCACTGGAACCGCAAGCACAATCTTACAGCGGTGCGCGATGTGCAGGAGATGGTGCCGCTGCACCTGCTCGATAGCCTTGCGATACTGCCTTTTTTACCGCCAGGGCGCTTGCTGGACCTGGGCAGCGGGGCCGGTCTGCCGGGCATACCGCTGGCAATTGCACAGCCCGGGCGTGAAATCGTGCTGCTCGACGCCAGCTTCAAGCGCGTGGTCTTCCTGCGCGAGGTGATACGCAAGCTGGCCCTGCCTAATGTACAGGCGTTGCACGCGCGTGCGGAGCAGGCCAGCTTGCCTGCATTCGATGTGATTACCACGCGCGGATTTGCCTCGCTGTGTAAAACAATTGAACAAAGTGAACACTTACTGTCGCCGAAAGGCTTCTGGGTGGCCATGAAAGGACGCTACCCGGGTAAAGAGCTGGCCGAACTCGGGCAACGCGATAACAGTCGCGGTTACCTGCACCGCATCGAGCCGTTGCTGGTACCGGGCCTCGACGCCGAGCGCCATATCCTGCTGATTGGCAAACAGCCCTGAGCGAGGCAAACAGCCCTGAGTCAGGCAAACAGCCCTGAGCGGAATAAACAGCCCTGAGCCAGGTTTAAGCCAGTCCCAATCCAGATATAAGCCCTGCGCGCAATTACAGGCGCAGCAGCACAAACCGGGGTGACGCCGCGATTTTGCCACGCGACACGGCCGCCCGCCTGCTTTTTAAC
>JBATGO010000210.1:0-4099 GCA_049665845.1 Pseudomonadales bacterium
GATTCAAACAGTATGTGCCGGGTATTGCGCGACACTGCCGACGAAGCGCCACCCATAATGCCCGCCAGCGCCAGCGGCTGTTGCTGGTCGGCGATCAACAGGAATCCTTCAGGCACCTCTATATCGCTGCCATCCAGCAATGCAATATTTTCACCTGTATTCGCGCGACGCACGACAATGTCGCCACTGAGCTTATCCAGGTCAAAAGCATGCATGGGCTGGCCGAATTCTAGCAACACGAAATTGGTAATATCGACCACCGGATCGATGCTGCGCAGCCCTGCGCGGCGCAGTTTTTCGCGCAGCCACAGCGGGCTTTCCACAGTGTTGTCGATGTTGCAGACCACACGTCCTGCGTAGCGCGGGCAGTAATCCGGTGCCTCAAGCCTCACCTCGATCATGGTTTCGATTTTCGCGGGTACTGAAACCGGATTTGGCGGGGTCACACTGCACTGTGCAAGCACACCGGTTTCCCGCGCGACTCCCAGAATGCTGAGGCAGTCGCCGCGATTGGGCGTCAGGTCGATTTCGATAATTGCGTCATCCAGGTTGAGGTAAGCGCGCAGGTCATCGCCCACCGGCGCATCGGCGGGAAGCGCAAGTAATCCATCGACGATATTTTCAAGTCCCAGCTCGGACGCACCGCACAGCATGCCGAAGGATTCCACCCCGCGCAGTTTGGCCTTCTTGATTGCCAGCACCTGCGCAGCTTGTTTGCCCGCGTGCTCGCTCGCGGTTTGGGCAGGCAGCCTGGCGCCCACCTTGGCGAAGGGGATTTTCATGCCCACGGCTGCGTTGGCTGCACCACAGACCACCTGGAAGTTGCTGAGCCCGTCGGTCACGCTGCACACGCGCAGTTTTTCCGCGTCGGGGTGCGGCTCCACCGCTTCGATCTGCCCGACCACTACCCCGGAAAACTCCGGTGCAGCCGCGCTCACCGCGTCGACCTCGAGGCCGGCCATGGTAAGCGTGTGCACCAGTTCGCTGGTCGACATAGGCGGGTCGACCCACTCGCGCAGCCAGGCTTCACTGATTTTCATTGCAATCCACTATCCTGTCGTGATCGGGCACCACGTGCAGTGCGCCTGTATTAAACCGTTAGCCGAACTGCGCCAGGAAGCGCACATCGTTGTCGAAGAAAAGCCGCAGGTCGTTGACCCCGTAGCGCAGCATGGCGAGCCGCTCGACACCGAGGCCAAACGCAAAACCCTGGTACTTTTCGGTGTCGTAACCCACGTAACCAAATACGTTCGGGTGCACCATGCCACAGCCCATCACTTCCAGCCAGCCGGTATGGCTGCAAACACGGCAACCCTGTCCTTCGCACATCACACAGGCAATATCGACCTCTGCCGAGGGCTCGGTAAACGGGAAATAACTGGGGCGAAAACGCACCGCCAGTTCCTTTTCGAAAAACACCTGCAGGAATGACTGGATCACGCCCTTCAGGTGCGCAAAGGTCACCTGCTCATCGACCACCAGCCCCTCGACCTGGTGAAACATCGGTGTGTGGGTAAGGTCGGAGTCGCAGCGGTACACGCGGCCAGGACAAATGATGCGCAGCGGCGGCTCAGTATTTTCCATCACCCGCACCTGCACCGGCGAGGTGTGCGTACGCAGCACCCACTGCTTGCCCTCGCTGGCTTCGGGACCACTGTAATCTACGTAGAATGTGTCGTGCATTGCGCGCGCCGGGTGGTGCGCCGGAATATTGAGCGCTTCAAAATTGTGGTAGTCGTCCTCGATCTCCGGCCCCTCGGCCACGTCATACCCGACTTGTTCGAAATACATCTGTATGCGTTCAATGGTGCGCGTAACCGGATGCACGCTACCGGCATCGCGGCCGCGACCGGCCAGGCTCACATCGATGCTCTCACTGGCGAGTCGAGACGCCAGTGCCGCATTGTCGAGTTCCACGCGGCGCACTTCCAGCGCGTGCTGCACTTGCTGTTTCACGCGATTGATTTCGGCACCGGCGGCCTTGCGCTCATCCGGCGGCAGGGCACCCAGCGTTTTAAGCTGCGCGGTCAGCGAGCCTTTTTTACCGAGGTAGCCCACGCGCAGCGCCTCGAGCTGCTGCAATTCAGCCGCGCCCGCAATTTCGCCCAGCGCCTGTTTTTGCAGGGCGACCAGATCGTTTTGTTCCTTGGAGCCTGACATCGTTTGATCCGTTAAGCGTTAACTTTTTGCGTCGCTCAAACACAAAAGGGGAAAAGGCATTGGCCCTTTCCCCTTCTGTTCTGGTTGATGCGTGAAGCGCGTTCGCTAAAAGGCGCAGTAGCCGGGGGCTACTTTTCTCATCAGGCCAGTGCGGCCCTGGCAGCATCAACCACCTTACTAAACGCCGCCTTGTCGTGCACCGCGATGTCGGCAAGCACACGCCGATCCAGTACGATACCGGCTTTCTTCAGCCCCGCAATGAAACGGCTGTAGCTTAGCCCATTGGCGCGAGATGCAGCATTGACGCGCGTGATCCACAACGCGCGGAACTGGCGCTTGCGCTGGCGGCGGTCGCGGTAAGCATATTGCGCTGCCTTGGTAACAGCCTGTTTGGCGACGCGGAACACGCGCGAGCGCGCACCGTAGTAGCCTTTCGCCTGCTTCATGATTTTCTTGTGGCGGCGGCGTGCTATGACGCCGCGCTTTACTCTGGCCATGTCGATAAACCTCTAGTTGATGTAAGCGGCGTAATTAATTATTGCGCAGCATTTTGTCGACCAGCGGCTTGTCGGCCGGATCGATAATAGACGTGCCGCGCAGCTGACGCTTGCGCTTGGTCGTCATCTTGGTGAGGATGTGGCTTTTGTTAGCGCTCTTGCGCTTGTAGCCTGCCCCGGTTTTCTTGAAGCGCTTGGCGGCGCCGCTGTGAACTTTTGCCTTTGGCATGGTCTTGCCCTGTTTCCCGTGATGCCGCCCAACAAGGCGGCCTGATTTAATGCGTTCGATCTTGCTTGCAGTGCCGTTACTGCCTGAAAGCAATGCCTGTTAGTGCTTTTTTTTGGGCGCGATCACCATCGACATCTGCCTGCCTTCCATTTTTGGAAACTGTTCGACATTGCCAATTTCAGCAAGGTCCGCTTCCACGCGCTTGAGCAAGTCCATACCGATTTCCTGGTGTGCCATCTCGCGGCCGCGGAACCGTAAGGTAACCTTGGCCTTATCTCCGGCTTCAAGGAAACGCGTTAGATTGCGCAGCTTGATCTTGTAGTCGCCCTCTTCGGTGCCAGGGCGAAACTTGATTTCCTTGACATGAATCTGCTTCTGCTTTTTCTTGGAAGCGGCGCGCTTCTTCTTCAGATCGAACAAGTGCTTGCCGTAGTCCATGATTTTGCAGACAACCGGGTCGCTTTCACCGGCCAGTTGCACGAGATCGAGAGACGCGCTGCGGGCGCGTGTCAGTGCATCCTCGATAGGCACAATGCCTACCTGCTCGCCCTCTGCGTCGATCAACCTGACTTCTTTCGCGTCGATTGAGTCGTTAATAATGGCGCGCTTGCTGTCCTTGCCTTTCACGCGTGCTTACCAACGCTTTGCTGCTGCTTAATAATATCTTCTCCCAAATGGTTAAAAACACCTTGCTTGCGTGCTTGTCCGTTTGCTTGCCTGAGCGCCAGCGCTATCCTGCATGCACGCTGTTTGCCGATCCTGCACGCGAGCGCGTCGCCACGGCCTCGCCCAATTGGATGGCGAACGCGTCGAGTTGCATGCTGCCCAGGTCCGCGCCATCCTGCGTGCGCACCGCTACCTGCCCGGACTCGACTTCTTTATCGCCGACCACCAGCAGGAACGGAACCCTGGCCAAAGTGTGGGCGCGGATTTTAAAGCCGATTTTTTCATTTCTCAAGTCTGTTTCGACCCGAAACCCTTGTTTATTAAGGCCTTCCGCCACTTTTTCGGCATATTCGGCCTGATTGTCGGTGATATTCATGACAACCGCCTGCACCGGGGCCAGCCAGGGCGGGAATTTGCCCTCGTATTCCTCGATCAAAATTCCGATAAATCGCTCGAAAGACCCAAGGATTGCCCGGTGCAGCATGACCGGCACATGGCGGCTGCCATCCTCGGCCACATACTGGGCGTCGAGCCTGGCCGGCATCGA
>JBATGO010000211.1:0-25955 GCA_049665845.1 Pseudomonadales bacterium
AGAATGCGCCGCACTCCGCGGGTAGCAAGGTCCAATCCCGGATTGAAGAAGACGACGCTGGCGACGCAATTGCAACCAATGCAGGCGCGCGCCGACGCCAAACAGAGATCCAGCAATTTATGGCCAAAGAAGAAAATATCGAATTCGAAGGCGAGGTAATCGACACCCTGCCCAACACGACCTTTCGGGTAAAGCTCGAAAACGGCCACGTGATCACCGCGCACATATCCGGCAAGATGCGTAAGAACTACATCAAGATTCTCACTGGCGACAAGGTCAAGGTCGAAATGACACCCTACGACCTGAGCAAGGGACGCATCACGTTCCGGGAACGCTAGCCTGCTTCCGGTAAAAAAAACGCCTGCAATTGCAGGCGTTTTTTTTAGCACCGGCGTGTCTTCGAACGCTAGCTAACCTTGCTGGCGCTGGTCGACTTCGTCGAAGCGCGCTGCGGCGTTCTGGTTTTAAGCACCAGCCCGTCTTTGCCCGCACTTACCTTCACCGTGCCGCCACTTTCAGCCAGTTCACCAAACAGCAGCAGTTCCGCCAGAGGTTTCTTCAACTGTTCCTGCACTACGCGCGCCAGCGGCCTGGCACCCATCAGTCGGTCATAGCCTTTTTCCAGCAGCCACCTGCGCGCCTTGTCGTCGACTTCAAGCAGAACGCGCTTCTCGTCGAGTTGTGCCTGCAGTTGCACGAGGAACTTGTCAACGACGGTAAGAATGACGGTTTCAGGCAAAGGTTCGAACTGGATAATTGCATCCAGCCGGTTGCGGAATTCGGGTGTAAACATTTTGTTCACCGCCTCGATCCCGTCGGTACTATGGTCCTGCGTGGTAAAGCCCATGCTGCGGCGACTGATATTTTCAGCGCCGGCGTTAGACGTCATGATCAAAACCACATTGCGGAAATCTGCCTTGCGGCCGTTGTTATCGGTCAGCGTGCCGTGATCCATAACCTGCAACAGCAAGTTGAAAACCTCAGGATGTGCCTTTTCAATTTCATCCAGCAATACAACACAGTGCGGATGCTTGGTCACTGCATCGGTCAGCAGGCCACCCTGGTCGTAACCGACGTAGCCGGGCGGCGCGCCGATCAGTCGTGATACGGTGTGACGCTCCATGTATTCGGACATATCAAAGCGCACCAGCTCCATGCCCATCACCTGGGCCAGCTGTTTACAAACTTCCGTTTTACCCACGCCGGTCGGGCCGGCAAAAAGGAAAGAGCCAATTGGTTTTTCAGGGGACGTAAGGCCGGCACGCGACAACTTGATCGCAGCCGACACAGCTTCGATGGCCTTGTCCTGGCCGAACACGACACGCTTGAGGTTGGTGTCCAGGTCCGCCAGCGCTGCCTTGTCTGAACTGCTGACATGTTTCGGCGGGATATGCGCGATTTTCGCGACAACCGACTCGATATCGCTCACACCAATTTTTTTCTTGCGCTTCGAGGCAGGCTGCAAGCGCTGGTAGGCACCCGCCTCGTCGATCACATCGATCGCCTTATCAGGCATGAATCGATCGTTTATATAGCGTTTGGCAAGTTCAGATGCTGCGCGCAGCGCCTTGTCGGTGTATTGAATATCGTGATGCTCTTCGAAGCGCGACTTCAAACCCTTCAAAATCCGGTAGGTTTCCTCGACGCTGGGCTCGCCCACATCGATTTTCTGGAACCTGCGCGACAGCGCCCTGTCCTTGTCGAATATCGTGCGGTACTCCTGGAAGGTGGTTGATCCGAAGCAACGCATATCGCCGGAACTGAGCAGCGGCTTGAGCAGGTTGGATGCATCCATCACGCCGCCGGACGCTGCGCCCGCGCCGATGATGGTATGAATTTCATCGATAAACAGGATGCTGTGCGGGGTTTTTTTCAATTCGCCCAGCAGCGCCTTGAAGCGTTTTTCAAAATCGCCACGGTACTTGGTGCCTGCCAGCAATGCACCCAGATCCAGTGAATACACTACGCTCTCTGCGAGAATTTCCGGTACTTCGCCGATCACGATACGATGCGCCAGTCCTTCCGCGATTGCGGTTTTACCAACGCCCGCTTCACCTACCAGCAAAGGGTTGTTTTTGCGACGGCGGGACAGGACCTGTACCACGCGTTCGACCTCGCTTTCACGACCGACCAGCGGATCGATGCGACCGGCACTCGCTTCAGTATTCAGGTTGAGCGCGTAGTTTTCCAGCGGGCTCTTGCTGGTACTTTCGCCGCCCAACTCATCTTCATGCTGGTTTTCGCTGGGCTGTACGTTGTTTGATTCGGAACCCGACACCTTTGATATGCCGTGGCTGATATAGTTGACGATGTCGATACGCTGCACATCGTGCTGCTTGAGAAAATAAACCGCCTGACTCTCTTGCTCGCTGAAAATAGCAACCAGCACGTTGGCGCCGCTCACTTCCTTCTTGCCAGAGGATTGCACATGAAATACCGCACGTTGCAGCACGCGCTGGAAGCCAAGCGTGGGTTGGGTATCGCGATCCTGTTCGCTCGCACCCAAAAGAGGCGTTGTCGATTCAATAAATTCTGACAGCGACTTGTTGAGGCTCTCTATTTCGACACCACATGCGACCAGCACTTCGGCTGCTTCATCATTCTCGAGCATGGCTAGCAGCAGGTGCTCGACCGTCATGAATTCGTGGTGCTTGCTCCTGGCCATCTTGAAAGCCGTGTTGAGCGTATTTTCAAGCTCTTTGTTGAGCATATCTTGTACAGCCTCGTTAAAAATTCTCGTTCCCGGTCTAATCGGATAATGCTTCGACCTCGCAAAGCAGGGGATGTTGGTTCTCCTGCGAATACTGGTTGACCTGGGCGGCCTTGGTCTCGGCGATATCCCGAGTGAAAACGCCACACACCGCTCTCCCCGAAGTGTGGACCGTAAGCATCAACCTTGTCGCGGCTTCGCGATCGAAACTGAAAAATGTTTCAAGCACTTCAACAACAAATTCCATCGGCGTGTAGTCATCATTTAACATGACCACCTGGTACATCGACGGCGTTTTCAGCTTAGGATCAGCGGGCTTTTCGACCACCTGGTCTTCAATGCCCACATCGGCTGCATCGTCACTCATGAATAATGGTAGTAGAAGATTTTTCGCGAACGGCGTTTTCATAGGGTTTTAGCGCGATTTTCGAGGTTCCGCACATATCATACAGGGTTGCCATCAGCTGTGTTACAGATGTGCTACTTGACTATTGAGCGCGGGCACGTTAAAAATAGGCTAAGCGCCCCGCTCGAGCAGCTAAGACATTGAAAGTTAAACGAATAGCATAGCTGGCCTGCACACTTTACGCGGATTGGGCGGAAACTGTACCGTAGCCGTAGTAACCTTGCTCCCGCAACATTACGCTACCATGCGGGAGGTACAAGTGCGCGAAAAAAAGTACCTTTTGTAGAATGCTCCGTGTCAACTGCGAAGCAGTCGCATAAGTGTCTGGCTGGACAGTAAGAGAGCGGCTCCTCGGAACACCTGCGTTGCCTGCCCAGCCTGTGCGAAATTTGTATAATAATGTTATTCATAAAAATACTACGCGACTTCTCAGCCGAGGGATCATAAAAATGAAGACAGGTGTGGTGAAGTGGTTCAACAACGCCAAGGGATACGGATTTATTCTCAGCGACGACGAGAGCAAGGATGTCTTCGCGCATTATTCATCGATCGAGATGGATGGTTATCGCACGCTTCGCGCCGGCCAGTGTGTGGCTTTCGATGCGATTGACGGGCCCAAGGGTTTGCACGCGATGAGTATCAAGGTGCTCGAGGAAGTCACCCTTACCGGCGTTCCAGAACAACAGGCCGCAGCCCAGCAACCGGATCCAAACAGGGAAGCAGCGAACAGCCAGGCGCATGCAGCGACCCCTGAAGATTCCGAGTCGCCGGCCTGAAGCAAACTTCACCGCGCGAACCTGCGCAGGATATACACGGCGCTTCACGACTTAAATAAAACAACAAGCGCTTGCAAGCGGCGAACCCAATGGCCTTCCTGCTTCGCAAGGGCATGGCAAAGCATCTTTTCCTGTGGCAAAACTACTGCTGTTCAACAAGCCCTACAAAGTGCTGAGTCAGTTCAGTGCGCCGCGACCCGACGATACTGCAGGCGAGCGCCTGACGCTCGCAAACTTTATCAAAGCCCCTGGTTTCTATCCCGCCGGTCGACTCGATTACCATTCCGAAGGACTGCTGTTACTTACCGACAACGGCAATCTGCAAGCGCGTATAGCCTCGCCCGGTTTCAGGACCTGGAAGTACTACTGGCTACAGGTAGATGGGCAGGTATCGCAGCAGAAGCTGGATACCCTCCGGCAAGGTGTGGCGCTGAAAGACGGCAAAACCCTCCCCGCTCGGGTTGAAATGCTGGCTAATGAGCCCACGCTTTGGCCGCGCCTGCCCACAGTTGACCCGACCCGGGCGAAACGGGCATGCTGGCTTGAATTCACAATTTGCGAAGGTCGCAATCGCCAGTTACGCCGCATGTGTGCGGCGGTAGACTTGTCGGTTCTAAGGCTGGTGCGCCACCGTATCGGCGACTGGCGCATCGGGAACCTGCTGCCAGGCCAGCAGCGCGAGATGACAATACATCTTCCCGTTAAAAGGAATAGTGCGGCAACGCGTCGCACCGCCAGGATCACCCGCTAAACGCAGTGTCGCATCAACCTCCCGGAGTAAACTGCCTTGAAAGAGGACGAATCAGGCGAATTCACACCGCACGTAACGATAGCAACCATTATCGAACGCGATGGAAAACTGCTGTTTGTCGAGGAAATGAGCGGTGGGGAGCGCGTGCTGAACCAGCCTGCGGGGCATCTGGAAGCTAACGAGTCGCTGCTTGAAGCGGCCGTACGGGAAGCCTATGAAGAGACCGGCTGGCGCGTGGCCATCACCGCGCTGCTCGGTATTGCACTGTATCGCTCGGCGCAAAGCGGTATCACCTACTGTCGCACAACCTTAATCGGCGAAGCGCTGTCCTTCGATCAAAACGCGCGTATCGATAGCGCTATTGTCGACACACACTGGCTGACCCTTGACGAAGCGCGACAGCACGCAGTCCGGCCGCGCAGTCCACTGGTGCTAGCCTGCGCCGAGCAATTCCTGCAAGGCGTGGCCTACCCCCTCGATATACTCTCCTAGCGCAGCGTTTCCGGCTCCGCATTTTCGGCGCCACCGTTGAACACCGCGTTACAACACCCTGCCTGCGGCATTTGTTACAGCCGTACAACGCAGTAATTGATAGACTCCCCCTGCTGGTCCAATCATGTCATGCGAGGTAGTGGCCGCCGCATCCATACGCAAACAATCCGGGTGGCAAAACTAGCGCAATGCATTCCGAAATGGCTGAAAAAGTAATCGTCGGATTATCCGGTGGAGTCGACTCTGCGGTAGCAGCACTGCTGCTCAAACAACAGGGCTATCGCGTCGAAGCGATGTTCATGAAAAACTGGGAAGAAGACGATGGCAGCGAATACTGCACGGCACGCGAGGATTTCGAAGACGCGATGCGCGTTGCCGACCAGCTCGGGATTGAATTACACGCGGTAAACTTTGCCCGCAACTACTGGGACAATGTATTCAGCCATTTCCTGCACGAATACCGGCTTGGACGCACACCCAACCCGGATGTACTTTGCAACCGCGAGATCAAGTTCAAGGTATTCCGCGACCATGCCTTGCAGCTCGGTGCCGACTGGATCGCAACCGGACATTACGCAAGAACGCAGACCCGCAGCGATGGTCGCACACATTTACTGAAAGGCTGCGATGCGAACAAGGACCAGAGTTATTTCCTGCATGCCGTTGCGGAAGCCGAGTTTTCCCGCACGCTGTTGCCGCTCGGGGGCATGCAAAAGCCCGCGGTGCGCGCGCTTGCAGAACGCGCCGGATTACACAATTTTTCCAGGAAGGACAGCACCGGCATCTGCTTTATCGGCGAGCGACGCTTTCGTGACTTCCTGCAATCCTACCTGCCGGCCAAGCCAGGCCCCATTGTTGACGAGCAAGGACGACAGCTTGGCGAGCACAGCGGCCTGATGTATCACACTATTGGCCAGCGCGAGGGGCTCGGCATTGGCGGCATGCGCGAAGCCGGTGAGCAACCCTGGTACGTGGCACGCAAGGACATCAACAGCAACACACTGATAGTGGTGCAGGGCAACCAGCATCCGGCACTATTGCAGGGTGCACTGGCAACCGAGTTACCCCACTGGATCAACGATGCGCCCTCACTGCCGTTACAATGCTCTGCAAAAATCCGCTACCGTCAGGTCGACCAGCCATGCACCGTAACCGCGGCTACCGAGGGCGGCTTGCAGGTGGCGTTTGAACAACCCCAGCGTGCCGTCACGCCCGGCCAATACGCGGTTTTTTACCAGCAACAGCGCTGCCTCGGTGGCGCGGTTATCAAACATGCCATCGAACCGGCCTGAACCAGGCGCACGCTGATTCGTTTTTCCAACCAGCCCTTACAGATTTTGATATGAGCAATGATCCCCTGCTGAACCTTTCCCCACTCGACGGTCGCTACGCTGGCAAAACTGCTGCGCTGCGCGAGGTTTTCAGCGAATACGGACTAATAGCCGCGCGCGTCCTGGTTGAGGTGCGCTGGTTTGAAGCATTGGCTAGCAACCCGCAAATTGTTGAGTTACCGGCGCTCTCTGCTGCAAGCCAGGCCAGGCTCAACGCGATAATTGAGAACTTTTCGCTAGCGGATGCCAAGGCGATCAAAATGATCGAGCGCACGACTAATCACGACGTCAAGGCAGTCGAGTATTTTCTCAAGCGCCAATTCGATGAAGTGGAACAGCTTGAAAGCTGCAAGGAGTTTATCCATTTCGGTTGCACGTCGGAGGATATCAACAATCTCGCGCACGCCGTCATGTTGCAGGCCGGCCGGCAAGCGCTGCTGCCAGCGATGCAAGCGGTTATTGGAACACTGCGCGATTACGCAACTCAATGGGCAGCGCAACCCATGCTGTCGCGCACGCATGGTCAATCCGCCAGTCCAACTACCGTGGGCAAGGAATTGGCCAACACCGTCGCGCGCCTGCAACGGCAGCTGCAGCAATTTGCCGGCATTGACCTGCTAGGCAAAATAAACGGTGCAGTGGGCAACTACAATGCGCATGTCGCGACCTACCCCGACGTGGACTGGGAGCTACTCAGCAGGAATTTCGTCCAATCCCTGGGCATTCAGTGGAATCGTCACACCACACAGATCGAGCCGCACGACTACATGGCAGAGCTGTTCGACAGCCTTGCACGATTCAATACGGTGTTGCTCGATTTTGACCGCGATATCTGGGGCTACATTTCGCTGGGCTATTTTGGCCAGAAACGGCGCGAGGGCGAAGTGGGTTCGTCAACCATGCCGCACAAGGTCAATCCAATCGATTTTGAAAATTCCGAAGGCAACCTCGGTCTTGCCAACGCGATACTCGATCACATGGCGCGCAAACTGCCGGTTTCCAGATGGCAGCGCGACCTCAGCGATTCGACCGTGCTGCGTAATATGGGTGTCGGCTTCGCCTATAGCCAGATCGCCTACACGGCCACCTTGCAGGGCCTCGACAAACTGCAGCTGAACGCCGCGGCCATCGACGCGGACCTGGACAGCGCCTGGGAAGTGCTGGCCGAACCACTGCAAATGATTATGCGCCGCTATGCTGTCGAGGAGCCATACGAAAAACTCAAGGCCTTCAGCCGCGGCCAGTCTGTTACTGCCGCTTCAATCGCCAGCTTTATCGACAGCCTCGATGTGCCTGAATCTGCAAAAGCGCAGATGCGCAAACTGACCCCGTCCAGCTATACCGGGCTCGCCCGGCATCTCGCTGAAAACCTGGCAGGAGATCCGGACTGATTCGCTGGCGGACAGCCTGCGCTGGCTGACGCGGGCAGACCGGGTCGCGGCGCGATCTCCCGAAGTGCGAAGGCCCGGTCGGATCGGCAATGCTAGTGCAGCGCGAGGATCTGCGCTGAATAGTTAAGAATATTTTCCATCCAGTCGTACAGCGGTTCTTCCGCGCCCGGCAGGAAGGTCACCAGCTGGTCTGACGCAAGAATCGACTCAAACGGCTGGCGGCTGTCAATCAGCACCACTGCGGGCAATTGCGCCTCGCTGGTGGAACCTTCCGAATCGACCAGCGCCATGCCTACATCGATATCCAGCACCACAAAGCGTTCATCGAGACGCCCCCGCAATGCCGGGTCAGCCATGTAATGGGATAGCAGCGCACAGCGATCGCAAGTTTCGGTGCGCAACACGACCAGCACAGGCTTCTGCTGCGCGCGGCCCGTATGCCAGGCAGATTCAAGCATTCGCAGGGTTTCCCCGGGTGCCGCATCGCGCTCGTCGGTGGTTGCGGTGGATTGCCTGACCTCGCGATCGAGTTGGTCGGATGCACCTGCTGCAAGCAGCGCAGGCTCGGTTGCGCAGGCGGTGGCGAACAGTGTCAGCGCGGCTAGCGTCAGTATTATTTTTGGCATAGCGATACCCTTTGGCGGAACGCCGGGACAACGCGCCCCGACTGATCACTTAATAGCCAGCGAATACCGTGCCGCAATTATTTAACTTGTTTTTTTACAATTAGTTATAGAGATAATATACAGTACTTTATTAGACAAATGACTGGTTAACAGTCAAACAATTCGACAGTCTCTATGCTTGCAGGCCCGCCTCGTCCAGCTCCGGTATTACAGGCGCAAACACTGCGCCAGGGATAATTACAGCAGCCAACGGCGCGGTGACAGAAGATCAGGCCGAGGTGTGCAGGCCGCACTCACGGCCGTCCTGGACTTTGGTTGGATCAAAATACTTGCGCGTACTGGGCAGCTCGTGGGCCTGCATATAGTCCTCGACCTGTGCGTCACTCCAGTAAAAGATTGGCGCAACCTTGAGAATACCCCGCGCGTCCATGCTGACGATATCAAGGGTTTTGCGATGCTCGGTCTCGTGCTGGCGAATGCCGGTCAGCCAGATCTCCGGCTGCAGGGTTTTTAATGCGCGGTCAAAAGGTTCCAGTTTTACCTGCCGCGTGAACTGCGCATGCGCTTCTTCCTCATCGACAGTCGGGATACCGCCCATAATGGCGTTGCGTCGCTCCGCGGTGATTGCCGGAATGAAGACCTGCATATTCAGTGACATTTGATTGATGAGGCGCTCGGCAATGACATAGGTTTCGCGCAGGTTGTAGCCGGTATCTACCCATACCACCGGCATTTCCGGCGCTATCTGCTGCGCGAGATGCAGCATCACGGCCGCGTTGACACCGAAGCTGGTGGTCGAAATAGTGGCGCGGTTTTGCGCGACCGCCCAGCGAATAACATCTTCCGCACTGGCATCGCGCAGTTGCCTGTTGATAGCGGGTAAATCCATATCCATTGCAAGGGTTCTTCAGGTCGAAAAGCTGCGGCGCGAAGATAATGGAAAAGTGGCGCGAGTGCCAATAACCTGCGTGAATAACCTTATAACCGTGCCAGGCGCACTATCAGTACAGCATTATTTCGGCTGGCTCAGCCTGCCCAGCGTCATGGTGACCGGCAGGCGAGCGTTTCTTTTTCCCCAGTGCGCGGCCATCAATGCTGCATAGCGACGCTTCAATGCGGCCATATCCAGCGGCTGCTTCGAAGCCAGCACGACGCGATTTTCGTAACCCGCTTCACGCAGGCCCAGTGCGTGGGGAAAACCCGCCGTATCCTGCTGGTACAGCGCCCTTGCCTCACGGCTGTGCACACAGTTGGCGACCAGCAATCCAGCCGGAGCGAGGTGCCTTTGCAGGGTGCGGCGCCATTTATCGTCCAGCGCCACTGCGCGCTGCGGCCCTGCTTCGCCCTCGCCAAACAGGTCGTCGATAATCACATCGAAGCGCTGCCCGCCCGCGCGCTGCAGCCAGGTGACCGCATCACTGCAATGCAGGCTACAGGCATCACTGCCGAGACCCAGATAGCGTTTCGCCAGCCAAAGGTGAAGCGCATCGAGATCGACACCGGTGAGTTCGGCAGCGGGAAAATAATCGGCAATCTTTTTTAGCGCGGCACCGCAGCCGACGCCGAGCATCAGCACGCGGCGCAACGATTGGGGGGGGCGCGCGCACAGCGGTATCCACAACATATCCCAGACGCCGCCATTCAATGGCCGCGCGCCGTTGTACTGGGAGTGGAATACACCGTTGCGGTACAGGCGCAACGAATGGCCGGCGCGACGCAGCTGGTAGTGTGTTCCGGCGTACTGCGCCGACCAGAGCAGCACTGCGCTAACGCAGCACGAGATAGAGCGCGGTATTGCCGCGGACAATTCGCAACAACAGGTTACCTGCACTTCGACTCGCCACGTTGCTCATTTCTTCGAGGCTGGCAACGCGCACGCGGTTTACCGACACGATCAGGTCGCCCTCACGCAAGCCGGTACCGGCAGCTGGCGAATTAATTGCGATTTTTTCCACCAGTACGCCTTCAGCTTCTTCGCTATCTCGCAGGCTCGCGCCTTCGAGCGAGGGATGCAGCGCTTCGGCATTGCGCACAACTTCCTGATGGCGCTCACCGACTCGCACCTTGATCTCGCGTGTTTTGCCATCGCGCAAAATACCCAGTTCGAGCTTGTCGCCGACCCGCCTTGCACCGACCTTGTTGCGCAATTGGCCGGCCGTATCGATCGGCTTGCCATCCACCGCAATGACGATGTCGTCGGGCTTCAGGCCGGCTTTTTCTGCCGCGGAACCCTCCTGCACTTGCGCGATCACAACGCCACGCTGGTTTTTATCAAGCTTGAACGCTTCGGCCATTTCCGGGCTGAGGTCCTGTATCACCACACCGAGCTGGCCACGGCGCACCTCGCCATGCTCGAGAATCTGCTCGACACTGTGCCGCGCCATATTGACGGGTATCGCCAGGCCAATACCGACATTGCCGCCGGTCGGCGCAATGATCGCCGTATTGATGCCGACCAGTTCGCCGCGCAGGTTGACCAGTGCACCACCTGAATTGCCCGGGTTGATCGATGCATCAGTCTGGATAAAGTTTTCGTAGCCTTCAATGCCGAGGCCCGAACGACCCAGCGCGCTGACCACGCCGCTGGTCACCGTATTCTGCAGGCCAAAAGGGTTGCCGATCGCAATAACGAAATCGCCCTGCTGGAGGTGGTCCGAATCGGCTATCGGCAACTCAACCAGGTTTTTCGCAGTGATTTTCAGCACCGCTATATCAACTTCGGGATCCGAGCCGACCAGCTCGGCCTCGAAACTGCGGTTGTCTGCGAGCGTAACCACAACCTTGTCGGCGCCATCCACAACGTGCGAATTGGTTACCACCGTGCCCGCTGCAGCGTCGATAATCACACCGGAGCCTGCGCTCTGCGCGCGGCGCCGCTGTGGCTGGCTGTTTTGGGGCACGTCAAAAAAGCGCCGGAAAAACGGGTCCTGCAGTAATGGGTTAGCAACTGTGCGCACGGTGGTTTCGGTAGAGATATTGACTACCGCAGGGTTCACACGCTTGAGTAATGGCGCGAGGCTGGGTACCGGTTCGCCACTGCTGTCGTAGGCAGGCAAACCGGCCTGCAAGGCGGGACTATGCACTGCAAAGGCAAATATCAAAAAGTATAAAGCGCGTCTGGCATGCTCGTACATCGGCAATCCTCAATGTCTGGTTGGCATATTCCGAATAGGTACCTGCGCCCGTTTGCGCAAGGCCTGTTTAAAGACCATGCAGTAACGTGATGGTTCCGCTTGCACGGAGCCTGCACAGTGAGCAAAACGCCAAGCCGTTTGATAGCAGCCGGGCGACACCGTGCGATAATAAGAGTTTGTCGAGTGAAATCAAGCGCTGCGCTTTTGCGCAGCGGTGGAAAATTGCCATGGACTTTCCTACTCTGCGCCAATCGGGAAATCGCGTGCGCCTGCGCCGCACCCGCAGCCGCGCATTCCTGCGCGAACTGGTACGCGAGCACGATTTGAACGCCAGCGACCTGATTTACCCGGTGTTTGTGCTCGAAGGCAATAACCGTCGCGAGGCAGTCCCATCGATGCCTGGCGTCGAACGTATCAGCGTTGACCAACTGGCGGCGTTAGCCGATGAAACAGTGGCGCTCGGTATTCCGGCACTGGCGCTATTCCCGGTGGTCGGCAACGACAAAAAAAGCGAGCGCGCCGAAGAAGCCTGGAATCCTGAGGGCCTGGTCCCCGATGCCATCAAGGCCATCAAGGATCGCCAGCCGGGCCTGGGTGTCATTACCGACGTGGCACTGGATCCGTACACGTCGCACGGCCAGGACGGCATCATCGATGCCAAGAATTACGTACTCAACGATGTCACCGTCGCGGCGCTGGTTAAACAGGCCCTGATGCACGCGGATGCCGGGGCCGACGTGGTCGCGCCGTCGGACATGATGGACCACCGCGTCGGGCGCATTCGCGACAATCTCGAGGCAGCCAATCACGTCAACGTCTGCATCATGGCCTACGCGGCAAAATACGCATCCAGTTTTTACGGGCCGTTTCGCGACGCGGTGGGTAGCGCGAAAAACCTCGGCGCTGGAGACAAGCGCAGCTACCAGATGGATCCGGCCAACATCGACGAGGCGCTGCACGAGGTCGGGCTGGACTTGCAGGAAGGCGCTGACATGGTGATGGTCAAACCGGGGCTGCCCTATCTCGACGTCCTGCGCGCAATACGCGAGACTTTCAAGGTGCCGACCTTTGCCTACCATGTGAGTGGTGAGTACGCGATGCTCTGTGCGGCGGCGGAACGCGGCTGGCTCGACTACGACAGCTGCCTGCTGGAATCCCTGTTGTGTTGCAAACGTGCGGGCGCGGCGGGGATCCTGACCTATGCTGCGCCGCATGCGGCGCAGCTGATCAATGGCTGATGTAATACCGGAACTCCCGTCGTGAGGCAGTCAGCAAGACTTTGAATCCCGGTTGATGGTTTTTGTGGCGATGCCGGGATCCGTACGTGCTGGCCTTTCCATGACCGTCCGGCGGCATGGACGCCGCCGGCGAGCGTACACGGATGTATTTACAGCGTGTCATGGAAAGGCCAGCACGCACGGGTACCGGCTGCTCCTCATATACTCACGCACCAGGCGCTTCACTTGCCGAAAATTCTAGCTCGCTTCGGATTGCAGTGCCGGGGTTTCGCGCTCTAGCCAGTAGGCCATGTAATCACTGGCGCCCTGTTTCCCGAGGTAACGATTCAGGTAACGCTTTGGCACCTTGCACAGATCGACCAGGATCAGCCCATCCAGTGAATCGTTGAAAACCTTGTTTATTGAAAAGCACACGAACTTGCCGTTCAGCGAAAGGTAATGACGCAACAGCGTTGGCAATGCCTTGCCCGGGTCGCAGCAACCCACAAGCTTGTTGACCAGCGGCACATGGCTTAGCGCTTCCAGTTCCTTGCGACTCCAGATTTTGCCGGATACTTTCAGCGGTGCCAGCGGTGCAACGTCCTGCAGGAATTTCTGTTCGGCGCGAAACGACGCGAGCATCGATTCGGCGATCAGCGCGCGCGACATATCGGAGTGCTCGCGCGAAATGCTGACCGCGCCGAAAAGCGTATTGAATTCCGGTCGCGCTGCAACATAGCGCCCGATGCCGCGCCACAACAGGTCCAGCGCGGCGGGTTTGCGCTGGTAGTCGGGGTGTACAAAGGAGCGGCCGAGTTCCAGCGGGTTGCCAAGCTTCTCGATATACGCTTCGTCCAGCGAATACAGGGTGCGCGCATACAGGCCGTCGATACCGCGCGCGGCAATGATTTCGCGCACGCGACCCAGCCGGTAACCACCAACCACTTTGTGGGAGCTTTTATCCCAGGCAAATACGTGCAGGTAATCGCGGTCAAAGCGATCGACATCGAGCCGCTTGCCAGTACCTTCGCCGGCTGCGCGAAAGGTCTCTTCGCGCGCCAGTCCAATCGCATCCATCAGCGGGCCCAGTTCGGCAAAGCTTGCGATATAAACGTCGAAAGGATCGGACTCAACCACGCGATTTGCACGCAGTGTGTCGAGCTGCAACTCGAGGCTGCCGCGATGCTCGCTGGCGTAGTCGCCCGATGATTGCAGCAGCGGTTCCAGCGCGAGGGTCTGTGATCCGGGAGCACCCGCTTGCCTGCCCACCAGTTCGCAGGCCAGCCGCAGGCAGGCACTGATTTCGGCGTCCGACTCCAGATGGCTGAATTCGCGCGCACCGAGTAATTCGCCAACAATAAGCCGCAGTTGCGTACCGCGCTTGTTGGTCAGCTCGCGCGGCAGCATTGCAGTGCGAAGTACGGGATGCACCAGCGACAAGGTGTAAAAAGCAGCGCTGTTGCGCGCAGCGACGTTTACCGGCAATACCGTGGCGCCGGTTTTGCGCAGCAGCGATCCGACAAAGCGATGCCAGGGATGCTCACTGACGCGCCGCTCACCGGGATTGAAGGTCGCCACTTTACCGGCGGGAAATACCAGCAGCGCAGCACCGCTGGCAAGGTGCCGCCTGGCTTCGCGAATGCCTGCAATATTTTCCCTGGCTTGCTGGGGCGAGAGGATATCGACGCCGATAAAAACGTCGCGCAATTCAGGAATGCCGTCCAGCAGCCGGTTGGTCACCACGCGCGTATCGGGCCTGTAACGCAGCATCTCGCGCAACAGGGCGATACCTTCCAGCCCGCCGAGGGGATGATTGGCGACCACCAGCAATGGTCCGTGTTGCGGCAAGCGCGGCAAGACCTGGCGCGGGTCATCGAGCTGCACACGCACGTCAAATGCGCGCAGCGCGCTATCGAGGAAACGGTCCGGCGGCGCGCCGTGTTCACAGCGCTGGTAAACTGCCGTGAGCTTTCTAAGGCCCAGCACGTGCTCGGCAATTCTTGCCAGCAGCGGGTTCGCCAGCGGCAAACTGAATGGATTAATGTTGCTGCCGTTCATTGACACGCTCATTGTTATCTTTTACGCGCAGACGCGACGCTGCAGCAACAGCGGCGCGCCGGCCCTGTTTTCGCAGGGCGGTCCGTCGGTATAACTGATCGATACCTGTTCGGGCCACACCTGTACAAAACTCTGGCTCACGGTTTGGGCAAACTCGCGGTGCATACACACGGAGCTGACCGCCAATGGCTGGCCGGAAATTTCGTGCAGTTCATGGTCGATATGACAACAGTGAAAATGTTCAAGCGCCGCAAGATCGCCTTGCGCACCAACGCGTTCAAAAAACTCGCGCCGCACCGCCTGCACGCCGCCGGTTTCGTAGGATGATGAGGTGATCGGCATCTCTGCGGGCAAGCGCTCGAGCCTGCGCGTGTCCCAGCGCCAGTGCGCAACCGTGTTGGCGAACACCACCAGCTCAAAACCGCGAAATCTTTGCAGCGGCAGTTTTTCCAGCGAATCCATAAAGTCGTCGATGCTTTCACTACCTGCGAGCGCAGTGACGACTTCGCCGCGGCTCACCACGTCATCGTGCCCGGGTTCAGGCGCAGCGTAGTTGTTCAGCAGGCAGATGGTGAGGCCAAACTGGTTGACTGCCAGCCAGGTGCCACCTGCGTCTGCATCGGTGGGTGCAAGGTAGGCAACCCCGCTAGCGGTAAATTTGCGCGAAGGCGGCGCTGCACGCTGGCGTGTTTTCAACTCATCGCGATTGAAAAACAACGCGTAACCGTCGCCCGAATTATTGTAGCGCCAGGTCAGCGTGCACATCGCTCAGCCCCCTTGTATTGCAAGGTGGCAGGCGCAAACCCGAAATCGTCCGGCGCCAGCTCACTGACGCCCAGCAGGCGCAGCAGCGCTGCAATACTTGCCTGGTGATGTACTGTGTGACTATGCAGGAATACCAGCTCGCGCGCCACCGATGAACGCAGCGGTATTTGCCCGCTGGTACCGCTTGCCTGCCTGACGAGCAGATCGCGGTCGGCCAGGTCGAGCTCCTGTATTGCATTGCGCAGATTGTGCAGGCGCTGCTGTGCGCTTTCAGAACTGGCTTCTACCTGCGCATCGCGCGCCCTGGCATCGTAATCGATCAAGCCGGTTGTAAGTCCATGCAGAAAACAGGCGTAGTGATCAAGTGCGTGGCGCACATGCAAACCTACCGGGGAGTCGAACAGCGCAGATTCGTTATTGGTATACAGCACATCGTCGAGCGCCAGCAGCACCCCGTCGAGCTGGTCCAGCAACTTCACGTTATCTTCGACAAGAGTGGATAGATTGACAGGCAAACTAGGCAATGCAAGCGTCCCGCGGAGTACTGCTCCAGGCGGCAGTACAGGAAATATACCTGGCCGGTGGCCGCCCGGCGACCGCTGCGAATTGTATCACCTGCCTCACTTCGCATCAGACCCCGGAAATTGGTAATAGTCGATCCAGCAGGGGGTAGTAAAGCGCGGCCACGATCTCCTGCGGCGCACAATGGTCGAAGCTTGCCAACAACGCACGATAGCGCAGCACCTGGTCGCGATAGTGGCCTGCCTGCTGCTGCAGGAAGTCTGCGACTGCTTCGCCCGCAGCTGGTTCCGCAATCTTGTAATCGACCAGCCAGCGCCTGCCTTCCGGGTCGATAAATGTGAGGTCCATCCTGGCTCGATGCCGCACGCCGTCGGCATCCCGATACCACAGTTCCCACTCACAGGCTGCGCCCTGCGCCGCGCGTTGCAACAGCTTCCTTCCTTCGCCAGCCTGCGTAACGCCGCGCACAGCGCGCTGCAAACGCTGCACTGCCGCTTCCATACAGTCAGGCGTGACGCCCAACTGCCTTAATCGTTCGCGCCAGTGTCCATCCTGAGCACCCGGATCCAGCCCCTTGCAGTGCCCAGGCCCCTGCTCGACCGCTAGCTGGAGCAGTTCATGCACGCAGCTGCCAACAGCCTGCATCCAGCGCGGCTGTGCATACAGTATCGCGCGCGCTGTATTCATTTCAGCCTCGTTTACCCCTGCGGCAGGAAATTCCGCGGTAGCCAGGGGCATACCGGCCTGCTCGACCGCAAAACCAGCCAGCGGTGCGTCACCGGTGGGCGCGGCTGCGGTGGGACGCTCGTCATCCAGCCAATGCGGCCGCGCGAACAGCGCCGCTGAGCTAAATCGTTTTAATGGTCGATAGTACGGTTGATCGACCACCCCGGTTTGGGCTGCCGAAGCGGTCGACACCACCAGCTGTGCCTGCTCGCGTAGTGCGGGCCACAGTTTCGCGAGCAAACTCCTTTGCGGCGGCGGCTGTAATGATGCGGCATCGACTTCACCAACATGACCCACGGCACAACGCATTGTCGCGGTCAACAGCAAACGACTCCTCGCCCTTGTTGCAGCTACGTAGAGCAGTCGCGTACTTTCATAATCGCCCTGCAACTTTTTTTCGCTGCGCAGGAATTCGTAGATGCCGCGCGCCTTTTTGTGCTTGCCGTCGCCGGCCGCTTTTGTGCTTGCATCAGGCAAGGCACCGATTGACTCACTCCATGCAGGGTATTCCTCATCGCCAAGGGTTTTCGGATAAAGCAATACACCGCTGCTGCCATCGGCAAAAACGCGCTCGCCGAACTCGAGCAGGGCGCTGTCTTCACTGCGCGGCAGGCCCGCCAGGCCGGGTAGAATCACGGTGTCAAACTCCAGCCCCTTGGCTTTGTGCATGGTCATTGCGTGCACGCCGCCTTTGCTCAGTGAGGCTTGCTCGGCGCGCAGCATATCCATGCGCTGCTGCAGTAATTCGCCGTGCAGGATTTCACCGCGATGCCGACACTCGGCGTCGAATTGTTCAAGCTCGGTAAAATATTGCGCCACGACCGCTGCGGCGTCCGGTTCAGCAGCCAGCGCCATCAGCGCCTTGCCACCCAGCGCATGCCAGCATTGCTCCACACTGTCGCGCAGACCTGCGCGCTGCCGCAAGCGCCAGGCATCGCCAACAATATTCGCCAGCCGCAGCACACGCGCTGCAGCATCGTCTGCAAGCAAACCCTGCATATGCGGACAAAAAGAACCGCATTCGCAGGCAGATACCAGCAACTGCGGCAGCGCTTCACATTGCGCACAGCTGTCCAGGTGATCGCGAAGCACTTGTAACTCGGCGAGCGGCAATCCACACCAGGGCGCGCGCAACAGCGCCCACCAGGCGATATCGTCGTTAACCGACAGCAGCGCCCGGGTCAGGGCAAGGCAATCGGCGACCTCCTCGCGCTCTGACAGCGCATCGATACCGCTGTTCTGTACCTCGATACCTGCGGCCCGCAACACCGGCAGTATTTTTTGCAGGTGACCGCGCACGCGAACCAGGATAGCAATGCTGGCATGCGGCCGTACGGCGAGCTCGCGCTGCACCAGCTCGAGCACCTTGTGCGCCTCCAGCACATCCGCGTCCTCCCCAACGCAGGCATAAAATGCCACCGGTCCCGCGGCGGCTGTTGCGGCGCCGGCGGCAGCCGTTGCAGTGCCGGCAACTGCAGCAGGCACCGGCTCCGCCTCTGCAGTACCGGGCGGCGCCACCGCAACTGCCCTGGAGAAGGTAACTGCGCCGCGCGCACTGTCCTCGCGCTGCGGAAATGCAGCGCCCAGGTAGCGATTGAACCAGTCGACCAGCCTGGCAGAGGAGCGAAAATTCTGCACCAGGTCAATGCGCTGCAACGGCAAATCACCGAGTGCACCGCGTCGGGCCTGCAAAAACAGTTGCACCCTGGCGGCGCGAAAAGCATAGATCGATTGCATCGCGTCGCCGACAATGAACAGCGTCCGAGCGGGCTCATTTTGCGTGGCATTGAGCTGCGCCCATTCACCGCTTAGCGCGCACAGCAAACGGTACTGTGAAATTGACGTATCCTGGTATTCGTCGACCAGAATGTGGCGCAGCCGACGGTGCCAGGCATAGGCAGTGCCCACCGGTACCGTGGTGGCAGGGTCGTATTGCGCGCCGCCGGCCTGTGGCTGATTCGCACCGAGCACGCGCAATGCTGCTGCGGTAATTTCACTGTGGTCACAGCGACGCTGTTCGGCAAAAACCAGTTGCAGGTGAGCGTACAGTTGCACCAGGCAGTGCGCCATTGCAGCCAGCAGTTCATCCTGTGCCTGGCCGTAACCGCTGCTCGGCAGGTTTGACAAGCTCTGCAGTGCTGCCAGTGTTTCCTCATCGGCGGCGATTTCTGCGCAGATCTGCAGCAAGTGCTGTTTGTTTGCGGCGCTGCGCGTACGCATCTCGGCGGGCCAGGATTTGTCAATCGGAAATCCCTGGCGTTTATCGATCGTGCGGCGCGGCCCGGACTTGCCGGTAAGCAGCAATGCCAGCAAAGCGCGCCATTGCGGTAATGCTGCGATCGTATTTTCCGGCAAGGCCTGCAGTCCAGCCAGCTTCGCAATCGGGCTGGAGTTCGCGAGCGCCGGGTTGTCGCGCAATACGCTGCCAGCAAAGCCGGCGATTGCGACGAGCTCAGCTGCGTAACGCTGCAGCTGTTGCCGCGCATGCGCGAGCAGCTCTGCAATCCATTTTTCCAGACATTGCGCGAGTTCTGCAGCGCTGTCGCGACCTGCTTGCGCTGCGCGGGTAAGATCCACCATCGACGCCAGCCACTGGTCCCGGCCCTGCAGCATTGCAGCAAGCATTCCCGACAATCCCTGCACATCGCCGCGGTAATAAGCGAGCAATCGCCGCAGCGCCCGGTCATCGCTGCCCGGCTCGCCCAGCGTCGCAAGCATTTCGCCAACCGCCTGCTTGTACAGCCGCTGCGGATCATCCACGGGTTGCAGTGCAGCGCCGAGCAGGCTGAGTACCGGTTGTTCGCTGGCGACGCTGTAACAGAAACTGTCGATAGTCTGCAGGCGCAGGCGCGCGGGGTTGTGCAGCAACTGCCAGTTGCGCGCGCTGTCACGTGCCAGCGCTGCACGCGCAAGTTGCCAGGTAGCCCGGCGGTGCAAAGCTTCGGGGGCTTCAGCCTGCATGCCAAGCGCGAGTGCGCCAAGCAAGCGCTCGCGCATTTCTGCCGCCGCCTTGCGCGTGAACGTGATCGCGAGAATCTCTTCGGGTTCATCGACAACAGCCAGCAAACCGAGCATGCGCTGCGTCAGCAGTTCGGTTTTTCCCGATCCGGCTGGCGCCGTCACGACACAGGAAACTGAAATATCCAGTGCATGCGCACGCGCGCCCGCATCGACGGGCAGCGCGCTGCCGGTTGCTGCCACAGCGGGCAGCTGAATTACAGGCACAGCGTCGCCAGGCACGAATTCACCGCCTTTACTCACAGCGTTTCCCGACCGCCAGACGGTGCTGCGTTGTGCGCAGTCGCCGTGCGCTGTGCAGTGGAGGGGGCGGCGCGCTCAAACGTCGTGCGATCGACAAAATCCCTTGCCAGCAATATGTAGGGCGCGTCCTGTGCGTCGCGCGTCTTGCGCAAACCGGGCTCGTGCGCAGCGAAGCCCCGGACTGCTTCTGTCAGGAGTTTCTGCAGGGCGTCGCGCCAGTGCAGCAGCAATGTGTCGAAGTTGCGGCGGTTCGCAGTTTTGCGCGCTGCAGGATCAGCCAGTCCGTCGTGCGCAGCCGCGGCGGATGCCGGAGAGGCAATACCGGACAGGCCTGGCTCACTACCACCAATCCGCGCATAGGCAACACCGGCGAGGGCTGCATTATCCTGCAGCAGTGCCAACGCGTAAGCCGGCAGTTGCGGTGCACTGACACGTGCATCGAACCAGCCCGCTAGCGACACACCACCCGTTTTATAATCAAGCAGCAGCTGGCTGCCGTCGGCAAGCCGGTCGACGCGATCGGCCTTACCGACCAGGTGTGCATCTGCTGTACGGTAAACCAGCTTTTGCTCGAGCGCGCTAACTTCAAACGCTGGCCGCTTGGCTTCAAGCGACAACCAGGCGAGTATTTCACGCTGCAACACCTCAAGCTGAAGCGCCAGTAATGTGGGTGGCACAGGTCGAAACCTGGCGCGTTGCACGCGTGTTGCTGCCGCCTGCAGCGCAGTGTCGACGCGTGCTGCGCGCACATGCGCAGGGCAATGCAGCAGTGCCTGCTGCGCCTGCAGTTGTTGCCAGATGCTTTGTAGTGTCGCGTGCACAACGATACCGCGCGCCCGGTAGCCCAGGCCCTGCTCGAGCGGCTGCCATGGTTCAACCCCGAGGCGATGGCGCAGGTAAGCATGCAGCGGGCTGCGCGCGTAATCGCCCAGCATCCTGACGCTGACTTGAGCGGGCCCGTCGTCCGGCTGTGGCAGCAGCGGCAGGCCGTAACTGTCTTCTACCTTTTCCAGCAAATCCTGCGCTATACCAGTGCGATCGCGCTGCAAGCTGGCGGCGCAGGATTCATTGCGCTCGCGGACCTCGATCTGCGCGAGCTGTAATTGCGCGCGCACCAATGGCGACAGGCCGCACGGTACCGCATCAAGCTGCAACACGCAGGACATTACCAGCTGCCTGGTGCTGGAAAGCAGCCTGGCCGTGCTGTTACTGGCATATGCGAGCTCGCGTTCTGCGCTGGCGCCGGGCATCTGCCGAGCGGCCTGGAAACCCGCAGGCAACAAGGCAGCACTGCCAGCGCGCAGCGGCCACTGCTGGTCCGACAGGCCGCAGATCCAGAGGTAGTCGAACAGCTGCCCCTCGGCCTCCAGCACACCGAGTAACTGTACCGGCGGTCGTGCCGGGTCGCGCCGTGTTTGCGCATGAAATACTTCGCCTGTGAGCTGCTGCCTAAAAAAATGCAGCGCATGGGCTGCATCGATATCCCCCAGCAGCGCGTCGGCGCGCCACACCTGTTCGCACCATTCCAGCAGCGCCGCGTGTTGCTGGTACTCTGTGCTATCAAGCGCGCGCGCGCCCGGCCAGCCAAAGGCGCGCAGCAACGCCAGTGTGCGCTGCAGCCAAAGCGATACCGGCGCCCTGCTCCGCGGCTGGTCTATCCCACTGGCGACGCCACCGACCTTGTCGCGAAAACAGCCCAGCAAAACTTTTTCGGCACGCGCCAGCGCGGCACTGTGTGCACCGGGTTGCGCTGCAAACCAGGCCAGCAATTCGCTCAACTCATCGAGCCGGAAGGATTCTTCGCCACTTGCATAGATCGCCTTGAGCACGGCAGCGCGCGCCGCGCAATCGAGTCCTCGCGGCCACAGATAGGGCGTGTTCAGCAGCGCGCTCCAGCTCCCGCGCGACAGCGGGCCGATCGCCGCTGCGAAAAAATCGAGAAAAACCCGCACCAGGCCTACCGACGCCAGCGCTTCGCCTGCTGAAATCTCAAAACGGTCATACGCATCAGGCGCGGCCTCCGCACGCGCCGCGACGCCAGCATCGGCTGCTGCTGAAAATACAGCGCGAAAAATTCGCGCCAGCGCAGCGCGCTGGCTTGTAAGCTCGGGCACTACCACGGCAACACGCGCGGCCGGCTCGCCAGTTTTCAACTGCCGCGCCCATACAGCAGCGCGCTGCCATTCCTGTTGCTGTTCGGCGCAGCCTAGAACCTCTGCGTGGTATGGCCTGCGCGCTAAACAGTAACTGGCGTTGGCACTATCCTGCAGCAGCACATCATCGCTTCCTTGCGCGCCTGGCAAGGCAGTCGTGGCAGGTGCTAGTTTGCAGTCAACTTGTGCGCCAAAAGCCTTAGCGAGTGCAAGCTGGATTGGTGTCGGCGAGTTGAAACCGTACAACGCCAGGCCGCCAGGCGCGCCGCCAGAAGCATCGGCCGACGCATGGCCTGCGGCGCCTGCATTAGCGACACAGCGATGCAGCAGTTGTCTGTCAGTTTCGGCAAGCGCAAGTAATTGCTGCTGCAGCTGCCAGCGTGTAAGCAGCCCGCGATCCTGCAATTCGCGCTGCAGCGTCGCGTACCAGCGCAGGAAAACCTCGCCATCACTGAAACTCCCCAGCTCGAAGCGGTGCACATCCGGGTCCAGCTGCCATTCGGCCAGGCGGGTCGCGGCGCGCTGGCACTCCGCAGCGACCTGCGAGGTGGACAGCAATCCGGGGGGTGCGTCGGCAGCAACAACCTGCTGCCAGAGCAACAGTTCTTCCGCAACATCAAGCTGGCGCGCGACCGGCAACATACCCGCGAGCAACGCCTTGCGCGCGAGTTCGTCCACCCATGCAGAAAACGGCAGAGCCCGCGGCAAGCGCCACACTGCATCCGGGTCGCGAACTCCCTCAGCGAGATATTCGAGCAGCCAGGCCGCGAGACGATTGTTCGGCGTGATGATAAGGCCGAAGTTGCACAGTGGAATTAGCGCCGCGTTGCCCGATGACATTGCGTCAATCGTGTCTGACCGGCCTGCAGCAGGTATGCAGCAGTAAAATGATTTTGCGCGTGCAAAGCAACGCGCTAGCGCGATGAGCCGCTACCACTTTTCGACTACGTCGACATGAAAGAATTGCCCGCGATAATGGCAGATAACGCCAGTGTCGGTTATTGAGCGCAGGCGCAACTGGCTGGTGATCATCTGCCCTTCCCGCAGACGTCTGCCGTTGATAATAATCGTGCGTTTTTCCGGTGCCTTGCTGAAAACATGGAATGAAAATTTCAGATCCGGCACCGTGGACTGGTAATCGGCCGGAAACTCCCACAACTCTTTGACCAGGTGCCGTGGCGGCAGCGGGTCATCGCTTGCATACAGGCGACTGCCAGCCTGGAATTCGCCTGCCTGCGCGGATACCGGATCGACAGGGATCTGCCCGGCCTGGCTATAGCCTTCGCCGGAATGCGCCCCGGCCTGGTTCGCCCGTTCCTGTGATACTTGCTGCAACGCTGCTTGGCCAGGTTGTTGTGACGGCTGTTGTGACGGCTGATGTGGCGGTGGTTGCAACGATTGCTGCGAAGGTTGTTGCAAGGATTGTTGCGATGCCGGCTGCTGAGCGTTACCCCGCAATGCTTGCGCCTGCCCTGCGGCAAACTGATCGTGCAAACGTGGCCACAACCAGCTTGCAATAAACACCAACAATACCATCGATAGCAACAATAGCAGCGCGCGCGCCCAGGCCGGCGCGGGTTGCCTGTGCCGTGCCGCACCCGCTTGCAGCGAATAAACGTCAGGCCCCTTGCTGCGCTGGCGCTCGTCCTCGGATTTCTTGATCGCATCCAGGATAAATGACATCGCTACACCCGCCGCTCGTTTTCAGTGAGTGTTTGTCTCGAGGCAAAACCGGTCTCTTCGCCCGGCGTAATAAAATAATCCTGCAAGCGTTCGTGAAACCCGTTCACGACGGCGAGATAAAGCAGGGCAATCAGCAGTACCGCTGCAAAAAGCCCCCAGCCGAGCATGCGCCCGCTGCCCTGCGCCAGCCATGCCAGGCGACTGCCGGACGGTGCAACCTGCAGCACTTCCTTGCAGGCAGTGGCTACCAGCGGATATTCAACCGTGAGCAGGCCGGCCGTGTAGGCACCGAGCATGGCGCGGTCGCAGATCACGTTCACCAGCCGCGGTACGCCGCCGCTGCGCGCATAAATATGCTTGAGCGCAGGCCGCGAAAATATTCCACCGCGGAAACCTGCCACATGCAGGCGATGCGCAATGTATTCGACCATCTCTCCATAGCTCAATGGCTCAAGGTGAAAACGCGCGGTCACGCGCTGCGCGAGCTGGCGCAAGTTCGGCCTCGCGAGTTTGTCGTTCAACTCTGGCTGGCCCAGCAAAATAAGCTGCAGGAGTTTTTTCTCGCTGGTTTCAAGGTTGGTCAGCAGGCGCAGCTGCTCGAGCACTTCATCGGAAAGATTTTGCGCTTCGTCGATAATCAGGATCGTGTTGCGCCCGCGCGCGTAGGATTCGAGCAGGAAGGCATTTAACGCGTCGACCAGCACCTTGAGCGAAGCGCCGTCAGCGTAATCAATACCGAGATCATCGCAAACCGACTGCAGCATTTCGCTCGCAGAGAGGCGCGGGTTGATGATGAACGCGATATCGACATCATCAGGCAACTGGTTTAAAAGTCCGCGACAAATAGTGGTTTTGCCGGTGCCAATTTCCCCGGTGAGCAGGATAAACCCACCCTCCTCACTGATACCAAACAGCAGGTGCGCCATCGCCTCCTTGTGCTGCTCGGTCATATACAGGTAGCGCGGATCGGGTGCGATCGAAAAAGGTTTTTCGTGCAGCCCAAAAAAATCGAGGTACATAACGACGACCCCTGGCGATCAGCCCTGTAACGTGAGGCGCACACTCACGTAGCCTGGTGCTGCACTGTCGAGCGAAATATCAATCGCACTGACGCCGTGCTGCTCTTCGAGCTCACCCAGCCAGCTGACAACATTATTGAACTTCACCTGCTCCAGCCACAGGCGCACGCGATCATCGCCGATCGGCTCAAAACGACTGAAACTCAGCTCGTAGTTCTTCGCCGAAGCGGACGCGACACTCAGCAGCGAGCCCTCGCGAACACTGGCACCGGCATCCAGCAGCGCGCGCGTTTTCGGCACTTCTTCTACCATCCATGCATAGTTGGCAAGCTGCTTCTGGTAATGCTCGCTGGCGCCATCGAGATAGCCCAGCGCGGGCCCTATCAGCAATCGCCAGGCCAGCAACAGCGCCAGCAGCAGTGCTAACAGGTTAACCATGTTGCGATCGCGGTCGCTGAGCCCGCGATAGCGGCGCTCGAGTTGCTGATAACCTGGGTTTGAGCGCACGCGCGCAACGGTCTGTTCGAGCTCTTCGTCGAAGCGTTCGCGCAGGGCGGCAATGCGGCTGTTCATGAGCGACCTACCTGGATACGACCTTTGATTATGTCGCCGTCCTGGTTAGCGGAAAGAATGTCGACTTCGAGCCCTTCGGCAGTTAACAGGTCGCGGTAAGCTTCCAGCTGGTCGATGTTGCCGGTTTGCAGGTCAATCGCGATATGCCCGCGCTGGGTGTCGTAGCGCAACTGCTTGATCGCCGGTTCTTCGCCCTCACCTGTCTCGAGGCTTTGCAACGAGCGCGAGGCGGCGTCGAGCAGTGGCAGGAAATCCGAGGTGGTGGCACCGATGCTGCTGCCGCGCAACTGCCGCTTCATCTGCCGCACCGGGTCGACCACCTTGCGCTGCTTGGGAAAAAGCTCGCGGTACATCGCCACGC
>JBATGO010000212.1:0-9105 GCA_049665845.1 Pseudomonadales bacterium
GGCTAGCAGTAAGAGCTTGGGTAACTCTTGAAAAAATCGAGTTAAACGCTTCTTATACAGACTCAAATGAGGATGGATTTGACTCTGAAGTTAAAATCGGACTAACTACATATATTAATAAACACAATAGCTTACTATTTAATTACATGACTGAGGACGCTCTTTCCAGATTTTCCATTGGCTATCGTTATTATTGGTAGCCGTTACATAACCAGTAAAAGCAAGCGCCCGGGGGCAACACCCGCGCCAGTGCTTGCGATCTTAGTGCGTATGGCTGAAGCGTGGCGAGAGCGGTCGTCAACAATTGGACGAAAGTGCACTTTAACCGTCACGGTTTCGGCAGAAAAATGGGCGCCGGATAAATTGTCCACTGCCACCACTTAGGGGATGCCAGCGCTTCCATCTGACACGCGATATTGCAGATATACATAGACAAAGGGCATTAGTAATTCAAGTATCGTCATAGCAATAAAGAAATCGTCTGGCAGCCCCACAGCTGCAATGGAGATCAGGCGGGCAATACCGCCCGCAAAGAACGTGAGCATCAGAAAGTAAACGACGTTAGCCTTGCGCTCAACATCTTTAATGCACCATAGCAAGACAATACCGAATGCAAGAAACAGTGTTGCGAAAAAACGATCCTCGCTATCCATCGTGGCGTTGACAGGCATGGAACCAGGAATCACTGCTGGCCCAAATATGATGTGCAACAGGGCGATGAAGATGACAGTGATCCCGAACAGACCGAGTAATAGCTGTAAGGCTTTACGCATACATTTCTCCGGCGCAAGGTCGCCCGAATTGAGCGTACGATGTTTCATCGGCAAGCGCTAATCGATCGCGCCAATCCAGAAGATCCTGAAACTCGTCGGCCAACGCCGAATCCTTCCAGCACTCCTGTGTTCCGGGCCCAAGCGGGGGATGCACGAGGGCGATGGGCGCGATAACTTCCAGAACGACCGCCATTGCAATATCCGCATAGCTAAACCGGCCTAGCAAGAAGTCACTACCGGACTGCGCCAGTCCTTCGCGCGTGCAAATGAGTGCCCGCTGCAACGCGTCTGCCTTCACCAGGTGGGCATACTTGCGGTCCAATCGCCGCACAGCATCTCGTGCAATAAATCGCAGGGGCCCGCGCAAACGCACCGGCACGAAGCCGGGAAGCGATTCTTCCAGCGCAACGTCGTTGCGCAGGATACGGCGAACAACATTAGTCCGACCCTGGGCAAGTGCTGCTTCACCAAGATCGTTCCAGGGCGCAATCACCTGGAAATCACCAAGGCGCTCTTCGCCTGCTGCATTATTTGCATAATGCGCGATTTGCCAGGAGCCGCGAAGAATCTGGCGATCGGCAAACAGCACCGGAACAGATACGACCCCTGTCCATTGCCGCATGCGCCAGCGCAACCACGGCTCGCTCAGGGTTGGCGTGTACTCCTCGTAGCCGTAAGCAAGCCCGCACAGCTCCAGTGCCCAGCGTGCCTTCTTGGTCCACGGGGAAAACGACTCCCCCACCAGCAGCAATTCGGTATTTGCCTGCTTTTTTTTAAGCAATCTTTTCAGTGTTTTCTTCTACACAACAATACAGTGTGGCGGAACCTTGCAAATTTTCACCAATGCATCGATCGCCAGCCGGCTTAGCCGGCACATTTCGTCGTTATACAACTCGCAATACGGCTACTTGCTACCGCCGGGCAGCGACAGGACAGCAAAACTAAACAGCCTGTTTGAACAGCTCGGGGTCGGGATCGCCATTGCCCTCAAGGCGCGGCACAAAGTTGGCGTACCAGCGTTGCTCGCAGCGCGCAATATAGGCCATCAGGTTTTGATGCGCATGCACGGCGTCGTGCGGCTTGCCGGGGATGGCATCGGTAGCGATGTTCGCGAGTACAGGATAGGCAACCGCATCGAGCGAACAGGGCTCGCTGCCCAGCATATAGTCGTCGCTTCCCAGTAAATCTGCCAGCGCGTCTATGTCCTTGCGGCCAAAGTCGTAAATTTCTTGCGCGCTATGACGGCCAATCCCGTGCGACTGCAGGTTACCCTTGACCTGCTTGCGCGCCATCACCGGTACAATGCTGCGCAACACCGGCGGCAGGCTACCAAACCAGAAGCTTGAGGTTTCGTGCCAGTTTTTATCGTTGATCCAGCGATCGTATACCATCACCCAATAGAGCCGCTCTTCAATCATGCGCGCCACAGTATGAGCAATAGCCCTGTGATGCGCGTCCAGGCCCTGGTCAAAATCGACGCGGTATTTCTTTTCGAGGTGCGCCTGTATCAATGCGCTGTCGGCTACAGTTTCTTCGTCGTCGATAATAAAAGGCAGCTTGCCTTTGGGGCCGTCCTTGGGATTACCGCTGACGCGACAGTGGTATTCAAGACCCGCCGTTTTCAACAGGATTTCGACCTTCATACAAAATGTACTCGGGCAGGGCACACCAAATCCGGATTTGAAGGTGACAAGTTCTATCGACATCTTTATTTACCTTTGTAACGATATGGAGACGTTTACCGATTTAATTAAAAAACACGCCATCCAGGTTTAACGCAACAATCAAGTAAAAGGTTCCCGCCATTAAAATGCCCAGACGATCGGCACGATAAGCACGGTTGCAATACCAACGAGCACTGTGAGCGGAGCACCAATTTTAACAAAATCCATGAACTGGTATTCGCCGGGGCCGTAAACCATGAGATTGGTCTGGTAGCCAATCGGCGTGGCAAAACTGGCGGAGGCCGCAATCATCAGGGTAACTGCAAACGGCGTGAGGTCTACGCCGAGTTGCTGGCTGGCGGCCGCCGCTATGGGAAACACCAATACTGCCGCAGACACGTTCGATATCATCGCAGAAAAACCGGCAGTTAAAATAAACAGCGCTGCCAGCAGACTGTGCGGTGAGTTACCGACCAGGCCGATAAAGTTTTCCGCTATCGAGGTGGCGGCGCCGGTTTTCTGCAGCGCCGAACCGAGCGCGATACTCGCACCAATCACGATAAGAATCTGCCAGTCGATACTGCGACGCGCTTCTTCTACGCGCAGGCAGCGCGTCACCAGCAAGGCGCCAACAGCCAGCAGTGCGGCCTTGACCATCGACAGCGCACCAGTGGCGGCCAATACAATCATCAGTACGAAGATCGCCAGCGAGGTTTTCATATGCTGGTGCGCGATCGGTGTGTACTCATCGATCTTGCGCACCATCAGGAAGTCGCGCACATAGCGCTGCTGACGCTCGAAAGAGCGCCCCGCTTCGATCAGCAATGTGTCACCCGGCTTGAGCACAACGTCGCCAATACGCCCCTTGAGGCGCTGGCCCTGCCTGGCAATAGCGATGATTGCGGCACCATAGCTGGAGCGAAAGCGCCCCTCCTTGACGGTTTTGTAGAGCGCGGGAAAACTGTTCGACAAAACCACTTCAACGAGGTGGCGCTGTGAACGCTCGGAGTCGAGCTTGAAAATCTGGTCTTCGGCCGGACGCAGGCCGCGCTGTTTTTGCAGGTCGACAACCGATTCAACATTGCCGACAAACACCAGCCGGTCGCGCGCCTTGAGTTCCTGCCCGGGGCCAACTGCAGTAATCAGGTGACCGGCGCGCTGGATTTCGATCAGGTACATGCCAGGCAGGTTGCGCAAGCCGGCGTATTCAACTGTCTGCCCGACCAGCGGGCTGTCGTCTTCGACCAGCATCTCCACAGTGTATTGACGCGTATCGCCGAATTGCCCCGCAGGCGTGCGCGAGCGCTGTGGTAGCAGCCTGCCGCTCACCAGCAACACGTAGACGAGCGTCAGCACCACGCAGGGCAGCCCGACCCAGGCCAGCTCAAACAGTGCGAGGCCATGCTCGCCACTACCGAAAGCACTCTGGTAATGCGTCTTGAGCAAACCATCGACCACCAGGTTGGTGCTGGTACCAATCAGCGTACAGGCGCCGCCCATAATCGCGGCGTAGCTGAGTGGAATGAGTAACTGCGAAGCGGAAAACTTGAAGCGCTTGGCCCAGTCCATGACGGCCGGGATCATCATCGCCACAACGGGCGTATTGTTGACTACCGAACTCAACAGCGCCACCGGCGCCATCAGGCGAAACTGCGCCTTGGCAAGGCTACCGGGCTTGCCAAGCAAGCTGCCGGCCACCCAGGAAGCGGCGCCGGTGTTGGTGAGTCCGCGCGCGACCACAAATAACAGCGCGACCGTAATGGTGCCCTCGTTCGAAAAGCCGGCAAAGGCTTCGTTCGGTTCGAGTATGCCGGTCAACAGCAATACCGCAACGCCGGCCATCAACACCGCATCGGGCGGAATGCGCGAACGAATAAGGCCCGCGAAACAAAGCATTACGACGATAATGGATATGAAAGCGTCAGACACCTGGCCAGCCCCGGAAAATTAAAATCACTGCGCTATGAATTATTTGTAGGTCGCGTCCAGGCGGTCGAGAAAGCGGTCAAGCATTTCGCCTGGCAGTGCATTAATGCCTGCCGCCGCCTTGCGACCGCCACCGGTGGGAAACTCGCTGCAAAGCTGGTCGGCATTGATTTTGTTTGCCAGTGGTGCCCGCACACTAACAAGGTAAGTGCCGTCGGCGCGTTCGTTCAGCACAGCATGGGCCCTGGCCGGTGTTTCGTTCGCCAGTGCATTGCTATAAACACCGCTGACCCGGCGTGCCCATTTTTCGTCGGGCAATAAAACCGCGGCTGAATGCGCGGTTTCGCGCAACATCCTTGCATTGCGCGCGCGCTTCATGTCGTCATGGTAGCCACTTTCCAGCTTGCCGAAGGTATCGCGGTCTTCGCTGATGAATGCCAGCGGATCGACATAGCGCACCGCCAGCCGATAGAGATTTTCGGGCGCAAAGTGCAGGTCATCGAGCGAGGCACCGTAGCCGTTGTAATTGATATAGATGCCGAGGTCTTGCAACTGTTTGCACGCAGCGCTATCGAGGTCGCGATAACGTGCGAGCGCTTCAGCGCTCTGGTTCAGGTTGTCGCCGTAGGCACCAACGACTGCCCAGTTGGCGAACGCGCCGTTGAGTCGACCATTGACCAGCAAACTGGTGCAAATGTTCGACTCGGTGTTGATCAATGCATCGAGCGCGGGATGCTTGGGTATGTTGCCGGGCATGTGATGGTCGCAATAGAAAACCTGCGCGCCCTCGTCCAGCAGTCGCAGCAAGTCGACGCTGTTTTTTTCCATCGACACATCCAGCACGTTGACCCTGTCGCCGCGCTGCACCTGTACACGCTTGAGCAATGAAATGTCGCGCTTGACGCCCGTAATCAGGATTGAATCCTGCGGCTCCGCATTGCGCATCTGCAACAGTGCACATATACCATCGGCATCGCCATTGAAGACATCAAATACAGCCATAGCACAGCCCCGCCCCTGCGTTTTTTAATCACGGCAGCGCGCAGCGTACCAGCGTATACGGGCAAGTCAAACAACTTTGGGGGCTGTAGATTAGCCACCAAAAACCGCACGCCCGACCAGGAGCCGGGCGGCGGCCATTGTTCGCTCAAACAGTATTACTGTGTGCGAATACGGTGGCGGTTGTTCTCGATGGTACTCGCGCCAATACCCTTGACCTTGCCGAGCGCCTCGGGCGAGCTGAACGCGCCATTAATACGCCGGTACTCGACAATCGCCTGTGCCTTGCTAAGGCCGACGCCATCGAGTGTTTTAGCCAATTGCTCTGCTGAAGCCTTGTTGATATCGACCGATTCGTTGAGCCGGATATCGGCTGCGTGAACAGCCGTGGCAAAACCGAGCAGTAAAACGAGTGTACGAATGAAGTGCATCATGACATCCTCCCTGGATTGATAGGTCGCGGCTTTCCCGCCGCGGTAAATACGAACTAATGGATTATTATATCGCCGCAGGCAAAAACTATACGGCCCTTAGCGAAAGTGTTAGCCAGACTCTGCCTGACGAACACGAAAATAATTTATCACAGGAAAAATCGCTTGTATATTTTTTTTTGCAATCGTATAGTACATCGGCGGTAACGGAATTCACCGCAAACAATTGCGCGCTAGCGCGCAATAACACAAGTGTGTAAGTGTGTAAGTGTGTAAGTACACATACCAAAAAAATTGTACGCCAATCAAGGAGGATTGTTATGGCAACGCAACAACACCCATCACTCACAAACCAGAACCCATTCAACTGCAGGGCACCGGAAAAAACCCGCAAACTGCGCAGCCAGTACGGCTTTCTCAGGCAAGCCAGGCTGGAACGCGCCGCCGAATCGCTTAACCAGAACGATTCAGTAAACCCAAACGCTACCGTAAAAAAAAGACAGGCACGGCAGGATAATCGCAGCGATATTGCTGCAACCTCGCTGCGCATCGCAAGGCGCGACCGGCAAAAACGCCATGGCAAGGCGGCGTTACTTGGCTCTGCCGCGCTGGCGCTGGCTGCAACGCAGGCGCAGGCAACCACCGTGTTTATTAACGAAATACATTACGACAACAGCGGTGTAGACGTAAACGAGGGCATCGAAATCGCCGGTCGCGCCGGCACTTCGCTGGATGGCTGGCAGTTACAACTCTACAATGGCGACAGCGGCGAGGTATATAGAACGCTGGAACTTGCCGCCACGTTTAACGACGGCTACAACGGCTACGGGATCATCCATGTGGTAACCGGCAGCCTGCAAAATGGGCCGGCAGACGGCTTCGCATTGCTAGATATCGACGGCGACGTCGTGCAGTTCCTCAGCTACGAAGGACAGGTTAGTGCAGTCAGCGGCGGCGCAGCAGGAATGACCAGCATCGACATCGGTGTTGCGGAAGACAGCGAAGCACCAGAGGGACTGTCGCTGCAACTGATAGGCGCGGGTTCGGTTGACAGCGATTTTACCTGGACCACAAGCTTCAGCAGCATGGGCGTGGCAAATTTTGGGCAGACCTTTGTTTCATCGACCAGCCAGGTACCGTTGCCGGCCAGCGCCTGGTTGTTTGGCACTGCACTCGCCGCACTGCGAATGTCCGCAAAGCAGCGGCGCAGCGCAAGCCCTATCGGCGACACGTGCTAGGCCTGCACGGCGCTATTGCTTTCGATCGATCGCATCGATTCCCAGCTCTTGCAGCTGGGACAGCGCCAATGCAACTGGCGGCCCGAAAAGCCACACTGGCTGCAGCGGAAAACATTCTGCAAGTCGAGTAACTCGCTCACCTGTGCCTGCAGGCGCAGCACATCATGATTCCTGCTGCTACCGCTGACATGGGTGCGCAACTCGACGAGTTTATTGGACGCCGCCAGTGAATTGTGGCGCTGTGTAAAATCAGCCAGGGTATCTATCGCCTGGCCGAGCCTGGCGGAGTCTGCTGTTGAGCGCTGGACGAACTGATCGACCAGATACATTACCACGCGCGTAGCATTTCGACTGTGCACATGTGATTGCAAATGGCGCGCAAACAATTCAAAGCCGCGCTCGCCATCCTGTTTCTGGTAAGCCTCCTGCAGCGCCGCCAGACACATCCAGAACCAGTCTGGATTTTGCAGTTCAAGGCGCGACAGGGTTTTGATAACCTGCTTGTGGCGGCCCTGCGCATTGTCGTTGGCCGCCATCAGCAGTCCAACGCGAAATACGCCTTTGTCGACGTTCGCCGCGCGCTCCAGATACTGCCGCGCTACAGCTGCATTGCCACTGCTCATGGCCGTTTCCGCCAGTTCGCAATTGAAGTGCGCGATCATGCGCTGAATATCCCGCCGCGCATCGGGATTATTTTTCATGTAGCGGCTTTGCAGCAATGCATTGGCGATATCTATTGCATCCTGCCATTCGCGCTCGTCCTGGAATATATCCAGCAGGTAGCGCTGCGCGATACCACGCAGGTCGCTGGATTCACCAATCACTTCCTGTAATAGAACTTCTGCCCGGTCAAGCAGGCCGGCGGCCATGAAGTCGCGTGCCAATTCCAGGTGAACCTGGTGCTGGGCTTGATCTTCGAGCACCGGCCTGGCGAGCAAATTCTGGTGAATGCGTATTGCTCGATCGACCTGCCCCTGCCTGCGCATCAGCTTGCCGAGCGCAAGGTGGGTCTCGAGCGTATGCGTGTTAACGTCCAGGGAGGCAACGAATTCTTCAACCGCTTCGTCCGGCTCCTCGTTAAGCAGGTAATTCAGACCCTGGTAGTAATTTTTATCCGGAGAAAACGACCTGGCTTTCTCGCTGGCGGCAGAACGTCGCCCGAGGAAAAAGCCAATAGCAATCGCAACGGTCAGCAGCCCGAGCAGCGCAAGATCTTCCATTGATCAGGAATGGTAACCGGATAAAAGCTTGGTCGTGTTCTGCATGCGGCGCTCGGTACGCTTGCGCCGCGCTCGCTCACCCAGCAACATCAGCGTAGAAGCCAGCAGACCAAGTGTTACACCAAAAACAAAAAACAGTATCAGCCAGGTAGCAAGGCGCAGCTCAATCGGCGCGATAAACAGCAAATCAACCGTCGCACTGCCTTCGTTGTGGGTAATAAATGCCAACGCCAAAAATGCGAACAGAATGATCAATACCAAAAACAAAAGGGTTTTTACAATGCGCATAGCTGCCCCCGGATGAAGTCCCCGCTCATTATACGCCAAGCAGGTGCCGGGACTGCGCCCTTCCTGCGCTTGATGCAATCAACGAATCGCTGCGGGCCGGCGATGGTACGGGTTACATCAAAAGTGGTGGAACTTGCCACACCATGCACAGGGTATTGGATGATTTCGTGGAGCCAGGCGCGCACTCGCGCTGCCCATTTACCGAGGGAGATTATCGGGCGTCATAGCCCTGGTGGGCGAATCAGATGCCCGCTGTGGGGTAGAGATTGAGGCTCGCGTTCACACGATCGCGCATTTCTTTGCCGGGCTTGAAGTGCGGCACGTGTTTTCCCTGCAAGCTGACCTTTTCGCCGGTCTTCGGGTTGCGCCCTACACGCGGCGCGCGGTAGTGCAGGCTAAAGCTGCCAAAGCCACGAATTTCGATGCGCTCTCCGGAGGCAAGCCCGTCGACCATTTGATCGATAACACACTTGACCGCCAGTTCGACATCCTTGGTCGACAGCTGGTTCTGGCGCAATGCAATGCGCTCGATCAATTCAGATTTGGTCATGTTTACACCCCGGTCG
>JBATGO010000213.1:0-9788 GCA_049665845.1 Pseudomonadales bacterium
GGCCGGGACAATTCAATACCATTAGTGAACTGGGCGGGCGCAGTGGGATTCGCGCGGCCGGTGCGGATGTAGCGCCCCTGATCATCAATGCAACGCTGTTTGGCAATGACAATGACAACATTATCGAGACTGGCAGCGCGGATCGCGAGTTCGGCTTGCTGTTTGAAGAGAACACCAACCAGGCGCGGCTAGCTAACATCGCGATCGTGAATTTTCGCAACGGTTGTTATGAGGTGGGTGCCGATGTCGATCTAAGCACTATGTCGCTAAATGGCGAGCCGGAATCTCATACCAGCTTTGTCGACGGCATACATTGCACCAATGAATTTATCAGCAGCAATCCGCCGGATCCGTTGCGCGCATTGCGGTTTGGTGGAGTGGATATTCCGGTCGCGCTGCGCGATATCAATAATGGCCAGGGCCTGCGCAGCTATAACAACAACATTGGCCAGACAGCAAATTTTGCCGGCGAGGGTGCCGGCGGTGTCGCGGGATTTACGGCGGGCTGGTTTCTCGACAGCATGGCGGGGCTGGCTAACGGTGGGGCGGGCCTAAACCGCTACAACGGTGGCGACACTGATGATAGCGGCAATACAACAGCTAGCGACGTGGATTTCCAGCCGCTGTTTAACAGCAGCGATAACCCTTTGTTCGGCGGCGTATTTGATTTCGCTGCTGAAGACGAGGGCTTTGATTTAACCATTGTGGGTGCGATTCGTTCGCGTGACAGCGGCGAGGCCGCGCAGTTTGATGGCTGGACGCTGCAGGACGGCGCGGTCGATCCACCCGTAACGGGCTACCAGTTTTAATACGATACCCGGCCGCAACATTCAAATTCAACACCGCTCGATTACCGCACCACTCGATCACGGCATCACTCGATCACAATACCCTTCGATCACAACACCATTCGATCACGGCACCAATCGATAACAGCACAACCAGGCTCCACGCAGTATTGTTGTTTAACGCGTGGTTATCGTTTCCACACCGTTTTCGCCAGCGACTACCAGCAGGTCGGCGCCGCGTGCCGCGAACAGGCCGTTGCATACCACGCCCACGATGTTATTAAGCTTCTCTTCGAGTTCAACCGGGTTCAGGATTTTCAGGTTGTGAACGTCAAGAATCTGGTTGCCGTTGTCAGTGACAACGCCGCTGCGGTATTCAGGAGTACCACCCAGGCCCACCAGCCTGCGGGCGACGTAGCTGCGTGCCATCGGTATGACCTCGACAGGCAGCGGGAAAGTGCCGAGTAAATCAACCTGCTTGCTCTTGTCGACAATACAAATAAATTTCCTTGCCACAGCGGCGACGATTTTTTCGCGCGTGAGCGCCGCACCACCGCCCTTGACCAGATGCAGTCCGCGATCACATTCGTCAGCACCGTCGACATAAAACTCCAGCTCGTTGACGTCGTTCAGGTCCACAACCTTGATGCCGTGCTTGCGCAGGCGCTCGCTGCTCGCTTCCGAGCTTGACACTGCGCTGCCAAACAGATGTTTGTGTTCGGCCAGCGCATCGATAAAAAAATTCACGGTGGAGCCTGTGCCTACGCCGACAACAGTATCGTTCTCTAGATGTGGTTTTATATATTCCAGCGCGGCGCGCGCGGCGGCCTGTTTTAGCTGGTCCTGGCTGCTGCTTGGCATTGAATTTCTCCGGTATTGAGGGCGCTCATTGTAACCGTTTGAAATAGCGCACACCGCGATCGGTGGCGATCGCATCAAGCGGTACATCCCAGCTCTCGGCCTCGATCCCCGGCGCCTGCTGGAAATGGTGCGCGACGCCCATCAGCAACGGCCTGCTTCCGGCTCCATAGTGATTGCCCGGTGTCGCGAAATAGCGGTCATAGTGACCTCCTCCGCGGCCAATTCGATGCCCCATGCAGTCGAATGCGACGAGCGGCATCAGTACGAGATCGAATTTGGCGGCGCGAGGCCAGCGTGCCCCACGCAGTGGCTCGGCCAACCCCCAACGCAGGCAGTGTGTGCTCGCACCACTGCGGTAACGAACGAACTGCATACCGCCGTGCCGGTCCAGTACCGGCACATATACCTGTTTGCCTGCCTGCAAGGCTTTGGCAAGCGCAGGTTGCAGTTCGATTTCGCCATCCGTGGCCAGGTACGCTGCCAGCCTGCGCGCGGCGCGAAAATGCGGGTTGCGGCTTATGTGGCTGGCGAGCTGCTGCGCGGCGCGGCGCCGCGACGCTTTACCCAGTGCGCGCCGGCGTTGTCGATAAGTGACGCGCAGCGTTTTGCGCGATTGGCTGGACATGTTCGGCTGTATCCCGGGACAAATGTTTTCGTATCGCAGTCACCATGTTAACCAAGCCGCGGGACAGCGCCAAAGGGGAAAATGCCTGCTGTGACGGCGCCCCGCTATTACGGGCGGGTATCAGGGGCCGGCGCGATGATGAGATATTGCAAAGGGAGTTTAGCGGGCAGCATTGCTTCGTGGCATTGGCCTTGCTACGTCAGCCTTGCTCCAGCAGGCCATGTTTCATGGGCCTTGTTACATCGACTGTTCAGCATTGGCCGTTCAGTAGTGGCCAATTAAAAATAACTGCAAGGACATTGCGAACGCAATGGCGGAGGAAAATGAGTACACCCCAGGGTACCGCTGTCGTGCGGCCTCGAACCGAAAGGTTCAAGGTGGCGGCCCCGCTAGCGCCGAAGGCTTCCCGGCTATACCGGGCTTGCACACTAGTGCTGGCGGAAACCCCCAAAGCGGTAATATCGGCTCGAGGACATGCTGACTGGCAAATACCTCAGGGTGCCGAATCAGTATAAACCATTGCGCGACGCGCAGGTACAGTAAGTGATAGAGCGATTGCGGATAAACGCCGGCAACAGTTTGTATAAATGTTATAAGCGCTGAAAAGAAACGGGGAGGGCGGCGCGCAGACGGCTGGATCAGATTTCCAGTTGACGCGCGCTTTGTAATGCATTGTCGAGTTTGCGATTCAATTTTTTCAGCAGGTTGGTTGTTTCCTTGCCTTCTGCCTTGTCTTTGGCCTGCAGATACTCGTTGGTAATATTAAGCCCGGCCATTACTGCAATGCGTTCCAGTCCAATCACCTTGCCGGATTCGCGAATTTCGCGCATGCGTTTATCAAGTTGCGAAGCGGCCAGTGCGAGATCGTCCTGTTCTTCTGCAGCACAGGTGACCTGGAAGTCCTTGCCGAGAATTTTTACGCTGATCACCACTGGATCATCGCCACTGGGTTTTGTTGGCACCGTGCCTTTTGACAAACTGGTCATTCGCCACTCTCCATCGATTTCAGGCGGCTGATCATCGCCTCAACCTTGTTGCGCGCGGTTTCGTTTTTTATCAGTAATTGTCGCCGCTCACTCTGCCAATCGTTTTCGCGGCCGCGCAGGTTTTTGTTTTCCTTGTCGAGCGCGCTGCATAGTGCGACCAGTTCGTCGACTTTTTCTTCGAGATTTTCAAGATACTCTCTCATGCGATGCGCATACTCATTCGAGATGTGGGTTGCGTGTAAACGATACCAGTTTGCCGGCAGCGCCGCTAAAATGGCCGGGAATGCGAGCATTCGACCATCAGTGTGACCTGTTCCGCCCTGAGCCATCCTGACGTGCCACGAGCGGAACGCGAATCGGCCACGAGCGGAATGCTAATCGGCCACGAGCGGAACGGTAATCGGCCACGAGCGGAACGCTAATATAGTGCCATGCGCCGGGCCGGTCAATTGCCGAGCATCCGGCCCTGCAGCGCTGCAATCCTGTCGGCACAGGTCGATGTCCCCTATAATCGGTCACGCCCATAGGATCTGCTCGCTCGGGTGGATTTGGCATCCACACAATGCGGCTGATGGAAGTAAATGGTGCAAATGACGTCTACACCCAACATACCCGATGCAGTCCCGGCCGATTTTGACGAATTGGCCGACTGCCTGCTCGGTATCGGCGCACATTTTTCACCTTCTGAGTTGCATGGCGCGGTAGTCGGCGCGCTGGCTGGTGCGATGCGCCTTGGCCGGGAGCAGTGGGCGGCATTTGCGCTGGCAGTTTGTGGCGCCGATGGCGGTGCAGGCAGCCCTGCCAGGAGCGCGGCGGTTTTCGGCGGGCTGGCGGAGCGTGAGCTGGCGCTGTTGGCCGGCCCCGAGCTCTCGTTCAGGCTATTTTTACCAGACGACGAATACGACATTGCGCAGCGCACCGAAAGTCTCGCCAGCTGGTGCAAAGGCTTTCTTGGCGGTTTTGCCGAAGCGCGGTCGTACTGTGCCGGTGCCGGTGCCGGTGTTGGTATTGGTGTTGGTGTTATGGAAAACGACCATGGCGGGCAGGAGTTGCCCGAGTCTGTACTCGAGTCGCTACAGGATATGGCTGCTATTGCGCAGGCAAGCGTCAACGCCCTCGATGACGACAATGCCGATGAAGACGATTTGTTTGCGATCGACCCGATAAAGGTAACAGCGCCATCACGCGAAAGTGAAGGTGAGCCGGCAAACCACGAAATGGCCGAGCGCGATTACACTGAAATCAGCGAGTATCTGCGCCTGGCCGCGCTAACCGTGTTCACCGAGTATGGCTGGGTTGAAAAGCGCGGCAACGAAACGGTCGGTGACGTACGCACTTTGCATTAATTGCATGTACAGATTTATACAAAACCAGCAAGCACAGCAGTGAGTTCAGTGATGTTACAAGGCAGCGCGACAAGAAAGCGGGGCAAAACCCCCATCGATGTAAATGTGCCACTGGTACTGCCGGATATTCCCCGCAAGGAGTATGCGCGCCGGCGGCGCAACCTGATGGCGCAGATGGAGCCCAACAGCATTGCGATACTCCCTTCGGCTTCTCCGGTAATGCGCAATCGCGACACGGAATATCGATTCAGGCAGGACAGCGATTTCTATTATCTTACCGGTTTTGCCGAGCCAGGCGCCGTGCTGGTGCTGGTGCCCGGCCGCCGTCACGGTGAGTGTGTGTTTTTTTGTCGTGAACGCGACCCTGAACGCGAGTTATGGGATGGCTACCGCGAAGGCCCGGAAGGAGTGGTAGACAACTACGGCGCCGACGACGCGTTCCCTATTGGCGATATCGACGATATTCTGCCGGGCCTGCTGGAGGGGCGCGACAGGGTTTACTACGCGATGGGCAAGCGTCCCGAATTTGACCGCCAGGTCATGGACTGGCTCAACGTCCTGCGTTCCAACTCCCGCGCTGGTTCGCACCCCCCCGGAGAGTTTCTCGACCTCGATCACCTGCTGCACGACATGCGCCTGTACAAGAGTGCCGCGGAGCTGCGGGTGATGCGCGCCGCTGCGAGTATTGCTGCCGAGGCCCATATGCGTGCGATGCAGGCCTGTGAGCCGGGCATGCTGGAATACCAGCTCGAGGCAGAATACCAATATGTATTCGGCAGGCGCGGCGCGCCGCGGTCGGCTTACAGCTCTATCGTGGGAGCAGGTGCGAACGCGTGTGTACTGCATTATGTAGAAAACAATGCGCCAATTCGCGATGGCGATCTCGTGCTGGTCGACGCAGGTTGCGAACTGAATTGTTACGCCTCTGATATTACCCGCACTTTTCCCGCCAACGGTCAATTCAGCAAACCGCAACAGGCGCTGTATGAAATTGTGCTCGAAGCGCAGCGGCAGGCTATCGCACTGTCGGTGCCCGGCAGGCACTGGAACGACCCGCACGACGCCACGGTTAGCGTGATTACCCAGGGCCTGGTCGACCTGGGCCTGCTGAAAGGTGAGCTGCATGAATTGATCGAAACTGAAGCCTACCGCGATTTTTATATGCATCGCGCCGGGCACTGGCTCGGCATCGACGTGCATGATGTAGGAGATTACAAGGTTCATGACGCGTGGCGAGTGCTCGAACCCGGTATGGTACTAACAGTAGAGCCGGGCATCTATGTGGCTCAGAACAACACGCGGGTGGCGGCCAAGTGGCGCGGTATCGGTATTCGCATTGAGGACGATGTTGCACTGACCAAGACCGGCAATGAAGTTTTGTCCAAGGATGCGTGTAAAACGGTGCGCGATATTGAGCGATGGATGGGTGCGGGCAACACCGTCGTGGCTGCACAGGGAAAAAGCGTGTCTAATGTCGAAAAGCGAAGTGCAGGCAAAGCACGCGCGAAAAAATCCGCGCAAAAAAGCAAAAAAAAATCGGCGAAAATGAAAGCTGCAGCTGGCGGCAAAGCCGGCAACAAGGCAAAAAGCGCGATAAAAAGTAAAACAAAATCCGGATCCAGCGGGCAAGCGAAAAAAGTCGCCACAAAACGCCGGAAAAAAGTGGTGCAAAAAGCCGCGCCGCGGCGCGCGGTTAAAGCGCGTGCCAGGTCCGGCAAGCGCTAGGCTGCTGCGCGACCACGGCATGCGAGAAAAGTCCTACGATGTCATCATAGTCGGCGGAGGTATAGCAGGTTCTACGCTTGCCATTGCGCTGGTGGCCGCTGGCGCCACAACTTCCGGCCTGCGCGTGGCGCTGGTTGAAGCCAGGGAGTTTCCTGCGACTGCGTTTGACCCTCTAAAAGTATCGATTAACGATTACGATCCCCGCGTCAGCGCATTGACGCACGCGTCCTGCGAATTTTATCGGCAGCTGTCTGTCTGGCCAGCGGTGCAGGCGAGGCGATGCTGCCCGTTTCGCGCGATGCGGGTCTGGGATGCGCGCGGCAGCGCTTCCATTGACTTCGAGGCGGATGAAATCGGAGAGCATGAGCTGGGCTTTGTTGTCGAAAACCGCGTGCTGGCGGCGGCGCTTCTGGAGCAGCTCGTCACCGGGCGGCGCGTTGCGCTTTACGATGGTGTCGCGGTCGATGACGCGACGATAAGCGCCGGCCGTGCTACTGTAACGCTCGCCGATGGCAGCGTCCTGGGTGCAGACTTGCTGGTCGCCGCCGACGGCGCGGGATCACCGCTGCGCGAGATGATGTCGATACCGGTGCGCCGCTGGGATTACGGACAGGACGCTATCGTCTGTACGGTCGCTACAGAACATCCACACCAGCATACGGCCTGGCAGGTTTTCACCGAAGAGGGACCATTGGCTTTTTTGCCGCTGGCGGCAAAAGCCGGAGGCCTGTTCGCAAATGGCGACAATGATACGGGTGAGATCAACCCCTCTGCGGAACAGGGCACGCACCTATGTTCGATTGTCTGGTCGCAAACACGCGACCGCGCGGCCGCTTTGATGTCCCTGGCAGATGAGGAATTCCAACAGGCGCTGGCCAGGGCACTTGAAAAGCGGCTGGGCAAAATCGTCGATGTCTCGCGGCGCCACAGCTTCCCGCTGCGACAGCATCATGCCGTAGATTATGTGCGCGAGGGTTTTGCATTGCTGGCCGACGCGGCGCATGGTTTGCACCCGCTGGCAGGCCAGGGCCTGAATCTGGGCATCGGCGATGTCCGGGAGCTGGCCGACAGCGTGCGCGCCGCAGTCACTGCGCGCCGTTCGCCCGGTGACCTTGCCTGCCTCAAGCGCTACCAGCGCGCGCGCAAAACCGATAACCTTGCCATGCTGGCCGCGGTGGAAAGTTTCCACCGCCTTTACCAGCGCGAAGTCCCGCTGACACTGCGCTGGTTGCGCAACGAGGGTATGCGTGCGGTTGATCGACAGTACTGGCTGAAGCAACGGATTTTGCGTTACGCAATGGGTGTTACCGATACAGTGCAGTAAATGCCTGATCATCTTAAGAGGCGTAACTGCTGCCAGACAACGTATGCTGCAGGGGCCGAGGCGCTGTATGGTTAATTCAAAGGGGAGAGGCTGGTGAGCAGCAACTTTTTTGCCTATCTGAGCAAGATGCGCTGGATCTATCGCTGGGGCATGAAGCGCAACGCGATCCAGGAGAATGTTATGGAGCATTCTTTCGAGGTCGCGGCGATCGCGCACTGCCTTGCCGTAATCGGCAAGGAAATTTTTGCGCGCGACATTGAGCCTGAATCCGTGCTGGCTGCCGCGCTTTATCACGATGCCTCAGAAGCACTCACCGGCGACCTGCCGTCACCTATCAAGTATCACAACCGTGCACTGCGCGACGCCTACAAGGCGGTCGAGCATGCAGCCGAGCAGGAAATGCTTTCTACCCTGCCATCAGGATTGCAAAACGCGTACAGCAAATTTCTTTTGCACGACAACATTCCGCTCGAGACCCGGCAACTGATCAAGGCAGCCGACCTGATCGCCTCGCTGATCAAGTGCAAGGCCGAGATCAATGCCGGCAATAATGAATTTGCCAGGGCAGTCGGCGACGTAGAGCAGCGCCTTGACAACATGGAGTCCGACGAAGTCAATTACTTCTGTGAAAACTTCATGCCCAGTTTCGACCTGACTCTGGATGAATTGATAACACGCAGCGAGAGCCTTTTTCCGGATGCCAATCCTCGGCACAAATCCTGATCTATTTCCACCGCGGCGCACAACTGCTGCAGGCATCGATTCAACCCTGTTGGGTTTTTGCGTTGCGCGGAGTTAGAATGCGCCGGCCTCCCTCTAACCAGTTGAGTGAAAAAGCATGAGCAACATACCGCAGGAACTGCGCTACGCGAGCAGCCACGAATGGGTGCGCGTTGAAGAGGATGGAACGGTAACCGTAGGCATTACCGACCATGCGCAAGACCAGCTAGGTGATGTAGTCTACGTTGAGCTTCCCGAAGTGGGCGATACACTCGCTGCTGGCGATGAGGCAGGGGTGGTCGAATCGGTCAAGGCGGCGTCCGACGTTTATGCACCGATTACGGGCGAAGTAATCGAAATCAATAATACGCTCGAGGACGAGCCCGAAACCATCAACGCCGAACCCTATGACGGTGGCTGGTTTTACAAGCTCAAGCCTGATGATACCCGGGAGCTTGACAACCTTCTCGATGCTGACAGTTACCTTGAAGTAATCGAAGGCGAGTAAGCCCGCGAGCTAATTCTCGCGACAATCACGGCGGCGCGGCTTCGCGGGCCGGTACAAGCAAGGAACTCATTTATGCCGGACGTCGCTTTGGCAGCATCTTTGGTCGTGCTTGTGGGCATGCTCTGCCAGTGGCTGGCCTGGCGTGTTCGCCTGCCGGCGATACTGTTTCTGCTGATCGCCGGGCTTGTCGCAGGGCCAGGGCTGGGATGGCTGCAGCCTGACGCGCTGTTCGGTGATCTGCTGATGCCGATGGTCTCGCTTTCGGTCGCCATTATCCTGTTCGAAGGGAGCCTCACACTAACAGTCAAGGAAGTGCGCGAAGTTACCGTCGTAGTCAGGCGCATGATTAGTATCGGCGCGCTGGTTACGTGGGTAACGGTCGCACTTGCGACGCGAGCCATTTTTGATTTTTCCTGGCAAGTCAGCGCGCTGTTTGGCGCTGTAGTAATTGTCACGGGTCCTACCGTGATTATCCCGATGCTGCGTTCGGTTAGGCCAACGCGAAAGATCGCCAACATCCTGCGCTGGGAGGGTATCGCTATCGATCCCATCGGCGCGTTAATGGCGGTAATGACTTACGAGTTCATACTTGCCAGTGCAGAACAGACCGCACTTGGCCACGTGTTGTGGGTATTCACCTTAACTATTCTTACCGGGCTGGTGGTGGGCGTTTTTTCCGGCTACGTACTCGGCAAGCTGCTGGAAAATAATCTCATCCCCGAATACCTGCATAATCTTGCCACGCTGAGCGTGGTGCTGGTTGCCTTCAGTTTTTCAAATGCCCTGCAGCATGAATCCGGCTTGCTGACTGTCACCATCATGGGTATGTGGCTCGCCAATCGCCCGGGTCTCGATATTCACCCGATACTCAATTTCAAGGAGCACCTCAGCGTGCTGCTTATTTC
>JBATGO010000214.1:0-1606 GCA_049665845.1 Pseudomonadales bacterium
GCTTCCTGCATCGAGGATTGCGCCCTGATTACATCCAGTGATTGCCTGCTACCCACGAAAACCTGCAAAATCCCTGCAACCATGAAGAGCCCTATCACCATCGAAACCATCAACTCGATTAAGGTAATACCGCGTTGCCGATGCTGGCCGCATTGGTTTTTTCGCAGGTAGGGCTGACTTGCTTTTTTTAAGGTCACGTTCATTTTTCCAATCGATATCTATCGCAAGAACAAGGTTTCAAATCTGTACAGTCAGGCTGGTACATGCCATATCATTGGCACTGGCAGGATTGCAGCCCTTACCCGTGTCACCATCGCGCTCTTCATCCCAAAACACCCGGATAGTGAATACCGAACCCACTACGGTAGTGCCGGTAACTGCATTCTGGACAAACGCAATACTCAGTGCGCCGGCTGGCAAACTCGAATTGGTCATCGACTGCTGCCATTCAAACAGGTCAAAGGCCGCCAGGGTTGCTTCGTCGCAGGTACTTGCTGAACAATCAGTCGCTGCAACAGCAGCGGGATCGGCCAGATAGGCACTGGCCGCACCAAGACGAGCCTCATTGCGGTTGGCACGCATGCGATCAACAATATCCGCCACCAGTAAATCCGCCTGCGTCCGGTGATAGGTGTTGCCGGACTCGCGGACACTGACAGCCTGCATACCAGCCACGCCCAGAATACCTACGGCCAGTACAAAAACCGTGACCAGCACTTCGATCAGCGTAAAACCCCGGCTTTGTTGGTAAGACGTGCTTCTCATAACCTGTGCCCTGAATCCTGAAATATTCTGTATTAGCAACCGGGGTTGCCTTCATAACGAAGACTGCCGACCGAACTGATACTCATCGCGTGACCCTCGATCGACGATGTCGTGTCTTCGTCACAGATACCGATTACCACCGCGCCGACAGGTGCCTTGATGCCACTGGCTGTGAATGTGAGCGTACCGCCACTGCCATCTGTGCCTACGCGCAGGTCATCATTGCCGTAGTTCACGTCGATTAATGTATCGGTTCCCGCGTCAAGCGTCGCATCGCCATCGATATCCGAAAAAATTATCCAGCCATCGCTCCAGTCTGCTGTCACTGAACAGCTGGCCTGGTTGTCACTGGCACAGATAGTTACATTGCTCTTGTCAAAAATTGCCTGTCCGCGCGCGCCCTTGATTGCACTGGCGAGTGCATCTCGCCCCGAAATTACACTACTGCTTTTAATCATGGTCTGAAAACCGGGCCCGGCTACTGCGGCGAGAATGCCCGCGATAGCCAGCACGATGAGCAATTCCAGCAGGGTAAAGCCCGCAGATCTCTTGCCTGCCTGTAAGGTTTTTAAATGCATGTGAACTGTCATCTGTGCTCGCACCCGCCGGCGCTACCTGAATTTGGTGCTGCTGGTACCGGGAATTTGCCAATCGCGTTGTCGGACAGCTTAAGTGTGGTAGAGGACTGCAAGACTCGCTAGATCGAACCGCGCGAGCGGTCGTATTTGGCCGACGAGCGATGCTGCCATCAACCAGTAACAGGGGGAACGAAGTCCCGCGCGAGCGTGGTGGCGGGAGGAGAAGAATGTTTTTTTATTCTAAATATCAATTACTTAACAAC
>JBATGO010000215.1:0-2802 GCA_049665845.1 Pseudomonadales bacterium
GTCTTCAGCAGGGCGCATGATTTCAATGCCGGGATCTCTCTCGGATGGTTCAGCATCTACAGCGGCAAGTTGTGCATGGGTGGCCGCTCCATACAGCGCTGCGCAAAGCGTTGCGGCAGCAACGGTAGTGTGTCGCACAGTGTGTGCAACCGGTTTCACGTTTAACAGTTTCATGATTAATCCTCCAGATTCGATTTTTTTGAACTGCAGGAGGAACAACGTTCAGCTGCCAAACTCGTTGACAAAAAGAGATGGAAAGAAATGGGGTCAGTGTAAAAATTAAAAAATGATCAGCGAGAAAACACTGATCATTTTTTAATTTTTACACTGACCCCATTTCTGTTCGGAACCCGTTTCTGGCCAAAGCGCGGAGGTAGGTGCCGCTGAAGAGGGTGCTGATGACTAAGCCGGGCAACAGCGTGAGGAGGATATTCGGCGTGCCGTTAAGCAGATGCACAGGAATAATAATGCTGTATTGCGCGATGGTGGATGCAAGCAGAGTATAGGCAGCCGCAGGCAGGCCTTGCATACGCTGCCGCAATCGCCTGAAAAGCTGTTCGAGAATAGACAGGTTAATCAGTGTCAGCAGGCCGGCGTAGCCACCCTGGATACAGCCTGCGCGCCAGGCAACGTTGCTCATCTCGTCCATCATCCCTGCAGGCCCGCTCGGGCCAAGCTGGCCCGGCATATTGCTGTACACTGCCCAGCCGCCGTAACCCAGTGTTGCGGCCAGTACGATCAGGGTCTGTTTAAACCATGATGGCACTGGCAGGCTCCTTTACAGTCATAAAATGTGTTGTCCTGTAGAATATCGCTTTGTTGAATTTGTTCACAAAACAGCCAGCTGGTGGCGATTGGTCGGATAAATTGTGCGCCAATGCTCTGCGTGCCACGGCGCAATACCGCAGCGCCAGGGGCGGCTCAACTATAGTTTCATTTGAGAGGATTGACCCGAAACGAGCGCAGGTCGACAGCCCTGTGATCGCCGCAGCGGCCACAACGACGCCCTGGCTCGTGCTTTACCTAATTACGGCTATTTAATCATGAAACGTTTATCGACTACCCGCTGGATTTTCATTGCAATGCTGTTTTCACTGCTGGCCGCCTGTGCGAGCAACCAGCGACAGCTGCCACCCTGGCCAGTCCATCTGCCACCTGTGGAAGAGTTTCTGTCGGTCTACCAGGCCGACGCTGACAATGCAGCGGTACAAAACGAAGACGAGTACCTCAAGTGGGTCAAGCGTTTCTACATCGGTTGGGCACTGTACCCCAATGGCTGGGAGTGGCTTACCGAAACGGTTATGCGTGAAACACCGGATTACCAGCAGCGCCTGCATCTGAAGCGCCAGATGGCCGACATCGGCCAGCGCATCGGCGGTGAATGGGCCAAGGATTCGAGGCATCGCTACATAAACACCTCGCATTTGATGGTCTGGGGCGACTCTGTCAAGCTGGCTATCAAGAAAGGGACCCAGATCCAGCTCGCAGACCATATCTCTGTCGATGTCGACGCCTTGCTTGCGGCGACGCTGGACCCAGCGGTCATCGATATGGATCGCTATTTCCCCGACGGCAATAACGTGGTCGCCAGGGAGGAGGGCGACCTCGACGACCCTTTTGACGTCTAGCAAGGCGGCCGCGTAATTGCGGCTGCATCCCGTCATGCGGCCGTTTCGTCGCATTCAGGCCCGGCGTTTTTCTTTGTGATACTTGCACTTTGGTGCAAGTCGCCACTAGCGTAGCCGCTGCCGCAATACCCGCTTGCTACACCTCACCAGCCCGCTATCGCCGCGACACAGGCACTCGCCAAGACTTTCTGCTAGCAATATTAACCCTTGCCCGCGTTTGGCCCGCCCAAGGCATTCTGGTAAGCTGAACCGCCATCCGGGGCGACCCCGAATTATCCGGTTACCCGCTCCTGAAGCATAATTTTCGCATCGTTTGCGTGTTGCCCGTGCCAGGCAGCGCGCCGGCTTTGGTGTTGTCGTCAGTACGGCGCCAGGGTAAATCCACAGCGCCAGGAGTTTGCAGTCAATGACGCGATACATCTTCGTTACTGGTGGCGTGGTTTCCTCGCTGGGCAAGGGTATAGCCTCGGCCTCGCTGGCAGCGATTCTTGAGTCGCGCGGGCTCAGGGTAACAATGCTCAAGCTCGACCCCTACATCAACGTCGACCCTGGCACCATGAGCCCATTCCAGCACGGCGAAGTGTTTGTCACCGAAGACGGCGCTGAAACAGACCTTGACCTCGGACACTACGAGCGATTCATTCGTACCAAGATGGGCCAGCGCAATAACTTCACCACCGGCCGTGTCTATGAAACAGTGCTGGCGAAGGAGCGTCGCGGCGATTACCTGGGCGCAACGGTGCAGGTCATTCCGCATATCACCGACGAGATCAAACGCAGGGTATTACTTGGCGGCGAAGGCTACGACGTGGCGCTGGTCGAAATCGGCGGTACCGTGGGCGATATAGAATCCTTGCCATTCCTCGAAGCTGCGCGGCAGCTGAAAGTGGAACTCGGCCACCAGCGCGCCCTGCTTTTGCATCTCACGCTGGTGCCCTACATTGCAACCGCCGGCGAAACCAAAACCAAACCTACCCAGCACTCGGTAAAGGAATTGCGTTCAATTGGCTTGCAACCCGATGTGCTGATCTGCCGATCCGAAATAGAAATCAGTGCCAGCGCCAGGCGCAAGATCGCGCTGTTCACGAACGTAGAAGAGCGTGCGGTTATCTCCTTGCCCGATGCCGACACGATTTACCGCGCACCGCTGATGCTGAATAAAAAAGGCCTCGAT